>NZ_JADDIL010000123.1:0-16592 GCF_020826795.1 Microtetraspora sp. AC03309
GGGCCGCCCTCGTTCTCGTCCATTTCGAACACAGAAGGATCAGCTGACAGTCACTGAGAAAACGTCATTGGGCGCAGCCGGATTCTTCAGAGCCCCGCTCGCGTGTTCTCATGCGTTCGGTTGTCGGAGGCAATGGAACCGCTGTCGGCCTGCGCAGCCTGTTTGCTCGTCCGCAAGTCGAAGTGAGGCGCACCACTACAAGTGGTGCCTGTTGTCGGGGTCCGCCGTACAGATTGCCATAGGGGCAGGTCGGCCAGCACTGTCAAGAGGCGAGGAAGTGCATCTCCGCACCCGTTCGCCGTCAGTACTTGGTAGGTGCTCGCGCTGGCACCCGGTCAAGCGGGCCTCGCTCGTGTCAGCCACTGACGCTTCGCGCCTTTCGTGCAGCAAAATCATGTTCTGCCGGATTCGTCTAGAAGGATCATGCCTAAGACGGGCTGCACTGACGCCCGGAGCCGATACGACTGGAGCCTGGTCGAAATAGGTGCTCTGGCCCGTTTTGCAACTCCGTTGGCATCTCGAACGTCCCGTTTCGGGTTCTGGTCGATACGTGGACATCGGGCCTGATGTGCTTGATAAGGGGGGTTATCGGAAAAGCGCCCGCCTTAAAGACAAAGACGTTCTACGGTTGGTCCTGCTGGGATGCTAGTTCCCCCTGGGAAACGTCGCCACTCCAGCAACCGCGTCTTCCTCGACCGGTCTTACGCTCTGCAGACCGATGCGGTACATCCGAAGCGATCAACTCTCCCGGCCAACCAGCGGGGGCACTGTCTTTCGGCAGGACTCCAAGTCCAGGAACCTCAAGTGCTCACCCACCGGACGGCTACCAACCACCGAGTCTGCCGCAAGGCGACTCGCTAAAACTGATTAGGACCCCCGTGGCAACCGTACTTACTCTCTTTATTGCTGCTATCGCAGCTCTGATGGGCTACCTGGTCGCCCGTAGCCGCGCTGACAGCGATCGGGCGGAAATGAAGATCGCGCAAGAGCAGCAGCGTCATGCTCAGGAGCAGGTGGACGAGCTCCGCTCGGAACGAAACGAGGTTCGGGAGAAGCTCGCCGACCTCGAGCGCGCGTACACCACCGCGCTCACCGACCGCCGGTTCTTGGATGAACGACTCGGCAGCCTCGAGACGGAGCTGAAGACAGCCCGTGTCGACCAGCAGCGCAAGGAGGTCGAAACCGAGCACCTCAAGGTGGCTCTCACCACGGCACAGGACCGATCCGAGCAGGCTGAGCGCCAGCTCCACGAGACGCGACTGGAAAACACGAAGCTCGAAGCCACGGGGGCTCGGCTTCGTGAAGAGATTCAGGAGACCAAGGAACAGCTCAGCGAGCTGACCGCGCAGAAGCAGGGCCTGCAGGAGCAGGCCACGGCGCTGGAGGCGGTCCGCAAGGAGCTCGATCAGACCCGCGACGAGAACAACCGGCTCCTCGAGGAGTCACTCCGCGCCGCTACGGACGAGATGCTTGAGAAGTCCCAGGCGGAGCTGGTCACCAAGGCCGAGGCGACGCTGAGTGCGGTTAGTAAGCCCGTGCAGGAGCACTTGGCCCAGATGGACAAGCAGCTCAAGGAGTTCAGCACCACCCGCGTGGCAGCCGACGCAAAGCTGGACCAGCAGCTAACGACTTTGACGGAAGAGGGGGTCAGGACCCGTAAGGAGACCCGCAACCTGGTGGAGGCGCTCAAGAAGCCGCAGGTGCGCGGACAGTGGGGAGAGATGCACCTCCAGCGGGCCGCCGAGCTGGCCGGCATGGTTGAACACTGCGATTTCGATCTCCAAGTCCACGTCGCCGACATGGAGACCGCGCTCCGGCCTGACATGGTGGTCCATCTGTCCGGGGGCAAGCACGTCGTGGTGGATGCCAAGGTGCCGATGGCCGCGTTCATGGCGGCGATCGAGGCGGCAGATGAGGTCGAGGCGAAGAAGTATTGGGCTGACCATGCCAAGCACCTGCGCAAGCATGTGGACGCCCTTAGTAGCAAGGAGTACTTCCGTAAGGTCGCGGGCTCACCGGAGTTCGTGGTGTTGTTCGTGCCCAGCGACGCTTTTCTTCAGCCGGCACTTGACCATGACCCGTCTCTTCTGGAGTACGCGGCCTTCAAGCAGGTGCTGATCGCGACGCCGACGTCGCTGATCGCCATGCTTCGAACGATCGCGTTTGCTTGGACTCAGGCAGCGCTGCAGGACAACCTCAAGGAGGTCTACGAGCTTGGCCGGGAGCTGTATGAGCGGCTGTCGGTTATGGGCGGACACCTCAGCAGGCTCGGCGGCGCGCTGGACCGGTCGGTTAAGGCATACAACGAGACCGTGGGCTCCATGGAGGGCCGGGTCTTCGTCACCGCGCGTAAGTTCCAGACCCTCAAGGTCGTAGAGAGCCAGCTAGTCGAGATCCACGCCGCGGAGCAGTCCACGCGCCCCCTTGGCAGCCCTGAGCTGATCGAGTCGGCTATGGCAGAACGTGCAGTCAGGGCGCTCCCCGCACCCTCGGCCGGCCCTGCTTCCGATTCTGACTCGGCTGTTAGTTGATAACCAGGGTTATCAACCAATCCGGTGGCCCAAGGGTGGATCTTCCATCTACATTCTTGAGTGATTAAGGAGGGGAGGTGCCGATGTGGCGGTCTCGCACTCACCATTGATGTCCATGACGGAAATCGCCAGGCTCGCCAGGGTGGAGAGGCCGGTCGTCAGCACCTGGCGACGGCGCTACCCTGACTTTCCCGCCCCTGCCGCCACCGGCCACAGCAAGCCCCTTTTCAGAGGCGCCGAGGTGGTGCGATGGCTCGCAGACAAGAGCCTCGGAAACGCCTCCGGTGCCCAAATCCGTGAGGAGATGGCCCTCTACAGCATCGCGGCTTATGCCACTCAGTTCGGCCCGCGCAGGCTCGTTGAGATCGCAGGGAGTCTGCTCTGCCTGCGTCAGCTTGTCGAACGGCCACTCCTCACCGAGTCTGGCACCACGTCATGGTCGGAGCTGCTGCGCAGAGCCGAGCGCATGGACATCGAGGACGAGTTCGTGCTGCGCGAACTCCGAGGCGCGGATTCGTCCGCTCTGACGTTGGCACATCTGGCCGACAACCTCGTAGAGGCCGCCTACACCCCGGGCAATGCCTACGAGTGGCTGTTGGCTGCTCGTTCCCGAATCGGCCTCGACGAACTCGCCGCGTCCCTTCCCACTCCGGAACTGCTACGCCTGATCACTGAGGTCACCGACCTGCCCTCCCGCCTGAGGAAAAAGAGCCGTATCGCGATCGCGGACCCGTACGCCGAAGCGGGGGACCTCCTCATCGCTCTTATCAAGCAGACGGACCAGACCGATGGCATTGTGGCGTTCGCGGCCGAGCGGGTGGACTGGCTCGCCCGGCTTGCCCGGCGCCGGCTACTGCTGGCCGGCATCGTCGAGCACGCGCTCGACGTCCAGGTCGGCACCGACCTAGAGGAGGGGCTGGCCGACCCGGACCTCATTGTCACGCAGCTGCCTTATAGGCCCGGTGAAGTCCGGTCCGTATTGGCCACCCTGGCCGAGGTCGAGCGGGTAAGCGATCTCCTCGGCCCTGGGTGCACCGCCGTCGTCATCGGTCCCGCTGACGTGCTCGTTGATCAGCTCACCGGTACTGAAGAGGCGCAGCTTCGCTCGGCCCTGCTGCGCAGCGGCATCGTGGAGGCCATCGTCAATCTCTCCGGGGGCGTGATCCCTTACCGACCTGGCTACCGAGCAGCCCTGTGGGTCATGACGCGTGCTCCGATCAAGGCCGCGCGAGGTTATGTGCTGCTCTGCGACATCAGCGCCGAAACCCTCAGCGAACGTGTGCGTGCCCGGCTCGCCGAAGACATCCTGCTGTGGCGTGCCGAGGGATATCGGCGTTTCGACGGACACGACCCCCGCTACGGCCATGCCGTACCCATCGCGCAACTCGATGCGGAGTTCGGTGGAGCGCTCACCCCGCCCGGGCTGCCGCAGTCCCAGGTCCTGGCGCGTACGGTCACCGAACGCCCCGCGCTGATCGCCGAAGCTGAGGGGCGCCTGGATCGTGCCGCCCTCCTAGCTCAGCAATACGGCGAAACCCATGGTCGGGTGCGGGGTAACGTTGTACGCCGCATCGGCTCACTCGCGCCGCTCACCACTGTGGGCGCGCTCATCGCAGATGGCCGACTCTTGAAGGTCAAGGGGCACCGCATCGACCCACGGCATGTACAGCGGGAAGGCCACCACACCGTGCTCGGTCCCGAGGAGGTCACCGGCGCGAACCCCATCGGCAGTCGCAAGATCGACCGCATGGCGTTCGCAGCCACCTACGAGTACGCCGCTCTGACCGAGCCGGGCGACATTCTCTACACCACCTCACCCCGGTTCGCCCTGATGGTCGATCACGAGGGCTTTTCCGTAGTCGCCTTTCCCGCGCGGGCACTTCGCGTCGTCGCCGAAGCCGGAGGCCCACTCACTCCGCGAGTCCTGGCCGCGCTGGTCGCGGCGGCCAGGAACACCGATCGCAGGCCCGGTGCGGTCCGTGCGATCCGGATCGAGGACCTCACCATTCCCGACCTGGACCCGGCGGATGGCGAGCGCCTCGACGCCCTCCTCACCGACATCGATGTACGGCAGAGCCTGCTTCGCGCCCAGCAGAACGAACTCGCCGAGATTCACAACTTGACCGTCGCCGGCTTCGCCGACGGGACTTTGATCATCACTGAGCACTAGAGAAGAGGAAACGATGCCGCCACGCAAGCGCGCAGCCGCCGGGCAGGGTGAACTCCCCGGCATCTCCAGCACCAAGGAGATCCAGGACATCCTGTGGAAGGCCGCCGACAAGCTCCGCGGCTCCATGGACGCGGCTCAGTACAAGGAGTTCGTCCTCGGGCTGGTCTTCCTCAAGTACGTCTCGGACGCCTTCGCTGAGCGGCGCGCTGAACTCGCCGCTGACCCCGAGCTCGCGGAGATCCCCGAGCATCGCCGCGCCGCGTTTCTTGAAGAGAAGGACGAGTACACCGAGAAGAACGTCTTCTGGGTTCCCTCGACCGCCCGCTGGGATTACATCGCCGAAAAGGCCGCGAGCGCGGAAGGCGGCGTCGGCAAGCTCCTCGACGACGCGATGAGCGCCGTGATGAAGGAGAACCCGGCGCTCACCGGAGTTCTCCCGCTGATCTTCAACCGGGACAACGTCGACCAGCGGCGCCTAAAGGAACTCGTCGACCTGATCAGCGACGCTCGCTTCACCGGCCACGGCGACCGTCCCGCGCGAGACGTGCTAGGCGAGGTCTACGAGTATTTTTTGGAGAGGTTCGCCCGCGCTGAAGGCAAGCGTGCGGGGGAGTTCTACACGCCGGCGAGCGTGGTACGGCTGCTGGTGGAGATCCTTGAGCCGTACGAGGGGCGCGTGTACGACCCATGCTGCGGTTCGGGCGGCATGTTCGTCCAGGCCAGCAAGTTCGTCGTTGCTCACGCTGGACGAGACCACAGTGACGACATCGCCATCTATGGCCAGGAGGCTAACGAGCGCACCTGGCGGCTGGCGAAGATGAACCTCGCCATTCACGGCATCGACCCCAAGGGCATCGGCACGCGCTGGGCAGACACCTTTGCCGACGACAAACTGCCCGACCTCAAGGCCGACTTCATCATGGCCAACCCTCCATTCAACATGTCGGAGTGGTGGCGGAAGGAGAAGGACAAGCGCTGGGTGTACGGCGTGCCACCGCAGCAAAACGCCAACTACGCCTGGCTCCAGCACATCATCTCTAAGCTAGGCGAGCGCGGCACTGCGGGCGTGGTCCTCGCCAACGGCTCGATGGCCTCCAAGCAGAACGGGGAAGGCGAGATCCGTGCCGCGCTGGTCGAGGCCGATCTGGTCGCCTGCATGGTGGCCCTGCCTGGCAATCTCTTCCGCTCGACCGCGATTCCCGCCTGCTTGTGGTTCTTTGTCAAAGACAAGACTCCGCAGGGAGGCAAGGCACTTACCGACCGAAGGGGTGAAGTGCTCTTCATCGACGCGCGGAATATCGGCACCATGGTCGATCGCACCGAGCGAATCTTCACTGATGAAGACCTCGCCAAGGTCGCCGACACCTATCACGCCTGGCGCGGTACCAAGTCCGCCAAGGACAAGTGCATCAAGTACGAGGACGTGCCCGGATTCTGCTACTCCGCGGCCCTGGCAGAGATCCGCAAGCACGACTTCATTCTCACGCCTGGGCGCTACGTCGGCGCGGCAGAAGTCGAGGAGGATCCCGACGCCGAACCGGTGGAGGACCGCATCGCCCGGTTGACGAAGGACCTCTTCGAGTACTTCGACGAGTCCTCACGCCTGGATGCGGTAGTGCGCGAGCAGCTCGGGAGGATCAATGGCTAGTGAAACGCGAACCGGGGGGCGTGACGCTACTGCTGGGATTATACCAGGCCAGGGGGCGTTGAGCGTTGGCAACCCGCAGACGCCTACAGCTCCTGGGTTCAGGTGGGTCAAGCTATCGGACATCGCCCGGCTCGAAAGCGGTCACACACCGAGTCGCCGGAAACCCGAATATTGGGGTGGCAATATTGCCTGGATAGGAATACGTGATGCTACTGGAAATCACGGGAAAGTGATCACGTCGACATTCCAGTCGATTACGGAATCCGGATTGGCTAATTCCTCGGCAAGGCTGCTTCCAGCTGGAACGGTCTGCCTGTCGCGTACCGCCTCTGTTGGATACGTAGTCACGATGGGTATCCCGATGGCGACGAGTCAGGACTTTGTTAATTGGGTCTGTGGTCCCGAACTCTCGCCAGCGTACCTTCACTACGTATTCATGTCTGAACAGAAGTCGGTGCAGCGCTTTGCGCATGGAACTACTCATCAGACGGTCTACTACCCCGAGGCGAAGGCCTTCCATGTCTGTATGCCGGACCGGGCAGAACAGGATGCCATCGCAGCAATACTACGATCACTTGATGATAAGATCGCGGTCAACGACCGCATAGCTTCCACTTCCATTCTTTTGGCTACGAATACATTCGAGGCCATTGTGGCGGTTGATACAGTAAGGTTGGGTGATATCGCCGAAATATTCGATGGGCCGCACGCTACACCGTATAAGACGGAAGAAGGACCTTGGTTTCTGAGCATTAGTAGCCTCAGAGATGGTTTGCTCGATCTGAACGAGTCTGCGCATCTAGGTGAGGAAGACTTTCTGAGATGGACAAAGCGTATACAGCCCCACGCTGATGATGTTCTGTTCTCGTATGAGACGCGCTTGGGAGAGGCTGCACTAATGTTGCCTCAGATTCGCGCATGTCTTGGACGGCGCATGGGGTTGATTCGCTCGAAGGGGAGTCAGATCAGCGGAGCACTTTTGTTGCACGCCTATCTTAGTCGGGAGTTTCAAGCCGAGATTAAGAAGCGAGCGGTTCATGGCGCTACGGTAGATAGGATCCCGATTAAGGAACTTCCGCTATGGCCGATCAGACTTCCTCCTCGGGAGGATCGGCCCCGACTGTCGGCCATGCTCGATTCACTGCACGCTTGTATTGCCGAGCGTATGCATGAGAACCGTTCTCTGGTCGCGCTGCGCGACATCCTTCTTCCTGAGCTCATGTCTGGGAGGCTTCGCGTCCGGGACGCGGAGCGGATCGTCGAGGGCGCCGTATGACCACCAAGAGGAACGACGGCAAGATGACCGAGGCTGACTGGGAGCACCTGGCCTTGGACGAGCTCGCCGAGCTCTCTTGGGGTCCGAAGGCGGGCAAGGATGTCGCCCCCGGGTCTGGTGGCCGAGCGACGTGGGACGACCTGATCCTCCGGGACGAACTGAGGGCCGCGATCGAGCGGCTCAACCCCGAGCTGCCGCCGCCGGCCGTACGCGAGGCGATGACGATCGCGACGACTCCCAAGTCGCGGGAGGCACTTCCGGAGAACCGGCTTGCCCACGAGCACCTCACCTCCGGCATTCGACTCACCTACACCGATGAGTTCGGCGCGGAGATCACGCCGACTGTCCGCCTGGTCGATCTGCGTAACCCGAACGCGAACGCCTATCACGCGGTAAACCAAGTCACGGTGATCGACGGGGAGAAGGAGCGCCGCTTCGACGTCGTCCTTTACGTCAACGGCCTGCCGCTCGCAGTGATCGAGTTGAAGAGCGCCGCCGACGAGCATGCCACGCTCAAGGATGCCCACGCCCAGCTGCAGACGTACGCCGACGAGTTCCCAGTGGCGTTCCGCTACAACGTGCTCTGCCTGATCTCGGATGGGGTCACCGCTAAGTACGGCACGCCGTTCACCCCGTACGAGCACTTCGCCCCTTGGAACCTCAACGACGATGGCGATCGGGTAGACACGAACGCACCCGACCATGACGGTGTGGAGGCGTTGTTCCTCGCCCTGCATGGCCTGTTCGCCCTGTGCCGGTTCCTTCACCTTGCCGGCCACTTCGTCAACTTCACCCCGTCCGGCAAGCGCATCGCCAAGCCGCACCAATATCACGCGGTGACCAAGGCCGTCGAAGCCATCGTGGAGGCGTCCCGCAGCAACGGCCAGGCGGGGGTGGTCTGGCACACCCAGGGGTCAGGCAAGTCCGAGGAGATGGTGTGCACGGCGGCAATGGTTTCGCGTCAGCCCGCACTCAACAACCCGACGATCGTTGTCATCACTGATCGCAACGATCTCGACGACCAGCTCTTTGGCACCTTCCAGGACAGCCAAGGGCTTCTCGGACAAGAACCGATTCAGGTGCAAACCCGCGAGGAGCTCCGGGCCGAGCTGACCCGCCGCCGCACCGGAGGGATCATCTTCACCACGCTCCAGAAGTTCGGGCGTACGAAAGAGGAGCGAGAGTCCGGCGAGGATCACCCGCTGCTGTCTGACCGCCGCAACATCCTGGTTATGGTCGACGAGGCGCACCGCAGCCACTATGACAACCTGAATGGCTACGCCCGTCACTTGCGGGGCGCGCTGCCGTACGCGACGCTGATCGCCTTTACCGGGACGCCCGTCTCCACGGCCGAGGCCAACACCCGTGAGGTGTTCGGCCCATACATCGACATCTACGATCTCAAGCGGGCTGTAGACGACGGGGCTACCGTCCGCGTCTATCACGAGCCACGGCTCATTCCTGTCTCCCTGCCGCCAGGTGTGGACCCCGAAACGATTGACCAACAGGCCGACGCGCTGACTGCCGATTTGGACGACGCCGAGCGTCGCCGGGCTATGCAGTACGCCGCGCACATGACCAACGTGTACGGCGCGCCTGACCGGATCAGGACGCTCGCCGCGGACCTGGTCGCGCACTGGGAGCAGCGGTCGGAGCTGATGCGCCCACAGCTCGGCGGCCCAGGCAAGGCCATGGTTGTCTGTGTCAGCCGTGAGGTCTGCGTCCGGCTCTACGACGCGATCAAGGAAGTGCGGCCCCACTGGGTGGCCGAGGCCGTGGACAAGGGCAAGATGAAGATCGTTTTTCATAGCGACCCGTCCGACCCTGAACACTTGAAGGCTCATGCCCTCCGCCCGTCCCAGCACAAGGTCGTCCAGGCGCGAGCCAAAGACATCGACGACGAGCTTGAGCTGCTCGTCGTGCACTCGATGTTGCTCACTGGCTACGATGCCCCGCCGATCCACACCCTGTACATGGACCGCCCGATGCAGGGTGCGAGCCTGATGCAGGCACTGGCCCGGGTCAACCGCAGGTTCCGCGGCAAGCAGGAGGGGCTGCTCGTCGGATACGCGCCGCTCACTGACAACCTCAAGAACGCACTCGAGGAGTACAGCCCCAACGATCAGAACGACCAGACTCTAGGACGGGACATCGAGCGGGCCATCACAGAGGTCGGCAACGAGCACTCGATCATCTGCGGCTTGCTGTCAGGCATCGACTGGCGGCGATTTCTCGCGGATACCTCCGTCCCTCGTCCTCGCATAAGGGCCCTACGGATGGTAGCCAACTACCTTCGTGACCCCCGCACCCCTGGAAACAAGGTCGAGCCGGACCAGAAGAGCCTCTCAGGTCGGTTTAAGGAGCGCGCCACCAGGCTGGAGCGCTTCTATCGGCTGTGCGCGATGAGCCGTGACATCGCCGAACGATTCGACAACCTGGAGGCACTTCGGAGAGATGTCGCCTTCTTCGCCGAGGTACGTGCCTGGATCGTCAAGCTGGACGCCGCCGACCGTGAAGCCAGCGGAAAGCCGCTTGCGGCTGAGGTCAGCCTCTACCTGTCCCAACTGGCGGCCTCCGTTGTCGATGCCGCCGAGATCACCGACCTGTACGCCGAGGCGGGCATTGGGCACTTGGACATCACCCAGCTCAATGACGAGCACCTGCGCAGGATGCAGAACTCCGAGACTCCGCATCTGGCCGCCGAAGCGCTCCGCCGGCTGATTGAGCAGAAGATGCGTGAAGTGACCCGGCACAACATCATCCGTCGGGAGAGCTTCGCTGAGCGGCTCGAAGACCTGATGATCCGCTATATGCGGCAACAGCTCACCAGCGCCGAACTGATCGCCGAACTGGTCGCTATGGCCAAGGAAGTATCGGCAGACGCTCGGCGCGGTGAGCGTTTCGACCCGCCGCTCAATGTTGCTGAACTCGCCTTCTACGACGCGGTGGCCAGCCACGGAATCGCTAAGGCCGTCATGGGAGACGACACGCTCGCCGAGATTGCACGCGCCTTGGTGGCCGACATTCGGCAGAACCTGAGCGTCGACTGGCTGTCCCGCGAGCCCGTCCGTGCGAAGCTTCGCAGCCGTGTCCGGCGTCTGCTGGCCAGGTTCGACTACCCGCCCGAGGAGGAGCGAGAGGCCGTCGAACTCGTCATCAAGCAGATGGAGACCTTCGCCAACGAATGGGCCCCCGGGACACCATGACGGAGGGCGTTGCTGGCATATGCCGGACGGTGGCGGCCTTCGGGAGTGCACGCTGTCCCGGAAGATTGTCGGAGCCAACCCCTACACTCCTGGCCATCGTGATCCGGATGCCACGGTCCGCATCTTTTGCGGTAGGTACTGCAGCTCGAAGGGATGGCTATGCAGCTTGCCGACCACTTCAATGTACTTCTTAGGGACACCGTAAACCTGGGTCGGTTCAAGCTCGACCTACTCGACGATCGAGTGGGGGCCATCTACCGGGCGCTCAAGGCCGACGACAAGATCGGTTCCTTGGTGCTGGACAAGATCCCACAGGGCTCGTGGGCGCATCAAACAATCATCAGCCCCGTGGGTGACAACGAATTCGATGCCGACTTCCTGCTCCTCATGAAGGAGAAATCGGAATGGGCTAACGATCCCAAAACATATATCAACGAGGTCTACGCAGCCTTGCACCGGCACAGTATCTACAAGGACATGCCCCATATGCGAAAGTGCCGGTGCGTACGGCTGGTCTACAAGAACTCGATGCACGTTGACATCGTCCCGTATGTCCAACTCGGCGACGGTCGCGACGTCATCGTCAATCGGGACGCCAACATCTGGGAGAACACCAATCCAGAGGGGTTTACGTCTTGGATGCACACCCAGGACAACGTCGCTGACGGGAACCTCCGTAAGGTCATCCGCCTTTTCAAGTACCTTCGCGACCATAAGAACTCCTTCACCGGGACGCGATCCATCATCCTCACCACGCTGCTGGGAAATCGGGTCGACCCAATCAAGAAACTCACGGATCCCGGCTACTACGGCAACGTGCCGACCGCGCTCCTGCACATCATCAGCGACCTTGACGCATATCTACAGGCCAACGTTGCGAAGCCATCGGTTCCGGACCCCTCGGGGTCCGGGGTGACGTTCGATCACCGATGGGATCAGACAACGTACTCGTACTTTCGTGACCGCGTCCATGCGCACGCTGCGGATATCAAGGCCGCATACGTCGAGCCGAACAAGGAGACCAGTGTTCGGTTGTGGCGGGCTCTCTTCGGCGATGGCTTCAAAGCCCCGGAGAGCCAGTCAAACGGCTCGAAGTTTCCGACGGGTATAGGTGCCGCCACAACGACGGTGGGGCGGTCGGGACGCGCGGGGTGATCAGGCGCAAACCCAGGAGAGCAGAACTGACAGCCTGGCAGAAGCACGCCCTCTCCGACCTCCGCAGTATTTCAGTACAGCAACCGGACGATCTGCGTCTCATCGGAGAACTGATCCGGGACTCGGAGGGCAACGTCGGCATCATCCTGCAGTTGCAGACCAGTGAGCTTTCCTCGCGTGATACTGGCCTCCGACTCCAGAGACAAGAGCAATTTGTCCTCTGGATCCCACCGTCCCCCCTTCATCCCCCACGTGTCGAGGTCGAGCATCTACGCTTTGCCGGCTACCCGCATGTACTGCAAGGCTATCGGCTGTGCATCTACCTTGATCCTTCCCGTGAATGGGACCCGGTCGGTGGGGGCATCCGGTCGTGCCTCAACCGCCTGTGGTCCTGGCTCTCTGATGCAATAAGCGATCGGTTCGATGCCTCAACGGCTATGTATCACGCTGTGGGTGGTGTACTTCACTGGTCTCCGGGCACCCCGACTCTTGTCATTCGGGAGCCGGGGCCTTTCAAGAAGATGCAGGTTGGCTACCTGATTCCTCGGTCGGAATATCGACTTGATCTCACTTATGATCCGCGGCGGATCCAGAGCGGTATGCGCCTGCCGGTCATCACGGTGGAGACCGCTTTACCGTTTGGCGCTGGGGACACTCTTGCGGAGGTGCTCAAGCGTCTCGACGACCCGTTTCTTGGTAGCCCCGCTGGCTATACTCCTCGTCACATTCCTCAATCACCCGCCGTATTGACGGCCCTTGCAGCCAGTGCGGCCAAGAATCCCCGTGACATGCCGCAGTACCTCGTTCTCGCCGTTCCGCATCCGGCTGGTGGCCCACCCCACCTGTTGGGGGCCAGAATCCCTGCCTCGGCCGCAAACGTATTACGTCGGCTCGCGAAGCAACATGCTTCCATGATCAGAATCGACCCGGCTGCTGTGAGCCCAGACCTCCAGATCGAGTGGTGCCGAGTGTCAGACGAACGACCTGCAGTCACTACGCGCAGGGATGACAGCCGGCCCGTGAACAGCTTTCAGGGCAAGCGCGTGCATATCTGGGGGTGCGGAGGTATCGGCTCATGGATTGCTGAGTTCGTCACACGGGCCGGTGCTGCGCATATCACCCTGTGTGACCCGGGCGCCGTCACTGGCGGGCTTCTTGTACGGCAGAACTATGTTGAGACGGACGTGGGAAAGACAAAGGTTGCAGCTCTGGGGCAACGTCTGCGAGCGATCAGTGACGATGTAGTCATCGATGTTGCCGATGACACGCTGCCGATGCACGCGGATAAGGTCGTGATGAGTGTAGATGTCGTCATTGATGCGACTGTTAGTGTCGCCGTGGGCCAACGTTTGGAGCTCTTGGCGGCGCTCTCAGGCCGTACGGCGACTCTCGCCCAAGTCGCGACAGACACACGAACCGGCACGCTGGGAATCCTGACCGTCTCAGGTCCCGGATATGGTGAAGGACCGCTCAGCATAGACAAGCAGACTGGTGAATCAGTTCTCGCCAACCAGAATCTCGAGCTGTATCACGCACTATGGCGAAACGTGCTTGACGGGGACGAACTGGTGCCAACTCGCGGTTGCTCTGTCCCCACGTTTCACGGATCCTCGGCCGATCTTGCCGCCGTGGCCGCGACCTTGGTGACCTTTCTGGGCATGCACTTGTCTATTCCGGCCTCAGGCACGCACCTCATCGCCCTGCCCCATGCTGGTGGTGGCCCCCACCACCATTTCATCGCTCACACCACGTAGGTTCCGTGCGTGGTCGATCATCCGTTTGGCTAGTGAGATTCAGCTGATCTCCAGAGCGCAATGATAACCGGTAGGAGTCCGGTCATAGATCCTTAGCTTTGGATGTACTTGCCGATCGTGGACACGCCCCAGGCTCACGGCCGCCGACAGCGGTAGAGCAGGCATGACATGCAGGCACCGAATTTCCTTCGAGCTGGCCTCAATGTTGGAAAACAGTGATCGTACAGTGTTCTGGAAGTTGGCGAGAGAACCCCGATGGCGCATCACATCTGGGGCCGCGGCAGCATTGATCGGGCTAATCCTGTAGCGCCGCAGCTGGCCAAGACGGGCAGGTAGCTCTTCGGGCTGGATGGTTCCCGAGATGTTCAGGATGAGTACAGCCTCGTCAGTGGGCGGCTCATCGCGGTCAACATGGACATTGAAGGCGACCTTCGGCGCATCGTCGGACCACTTCCAGGTCTCGTCGTGACGATGACGCTGGTAAATGTCCGTCGGCACGGTGTCGTCGAGGTGAGCACCGAGGTAGACCAGCAAAGGCAGACGGGCGAAGCCGAACACACTCAGATGCGCGATCTGATCGCGGGCTAGGCCTCGGTTGAGCTGATGCTCGATCACGTCGTTGATGACGTCCGTGGCCATCCGGTAATAGTCCCGCCCTGCCGTCTCTTCACCAGGAACATCGCGAAGATCAATCTTTGCTTCGCCCAGTACATGGCGTAGGTCGATTTCGAGACCGTGCCGCGAGTAGGACTCCAGGAACAAGGGGAAGCGGTCGGCGGAGGCGATCACTGCAGCAGCAGCCGTCTGCCGGGTCAGCTCGACCTCCCGGCCCCTTACTCGGCCCACCATCCGGAGCACGGTGGTCGTATTATCGGCGGCGATCCCAGTGACGTGCCGGATCCTGTCCTCGTGGGCTTGCTTGATTCTTTGCAGCTTTTCGACAGTGAAAATATTGAGGGTCTCTCGCGCGTCGACCTCGTCGTGCTCGTCAGCACAGACCAGCATTAGATTATCCGCAGTGTCACGCTCTTCGAGGTCGTGCTCGCCTCGAGGCGATCCTGGGGTCTTCTGCTGGCCGACAATGTGGGCTAGTTCCCCCAACCGAATGGTCCGCTCGGTCATGCCTCCGTCCAACAGGTAGCGATTGCAAATGGCGCAGCGGCCACCACCGCGGACCCAGACCTCAAGGCGAACCTTCTCGGGAATGGACTTCCTCTTCCCATCAGCTGCCCCTGCACCGTTCACCCGTGCCATGCTCGCCTCTCTCCGCCTACGCCATTGGGCTGTTGGCCAGCGTAGGCCAGCGCCCGGTTGCTCGGTGGTTGCTCGGATGCCGTGGAACACGGCGGCAGGGGCTGGCACTGAGTGGCACTCAAATCGGGCGACGACCATACAGGTCGGCATCAATCGGCGCGGCGTGGCGGTGGCCGGCATGGGGTGACAGGGGGAACCGCTGACTCTTAATCAGCGGGTCCGGGGTTCGAGTCCCTGGCGGCGCACCAGCGAGAAAGCCCAGTTCAGTTCATCTGACCTGGGCTTTCTTTATTTGGTGGCCAACCCGGCGGCGAGGATGAGAGTCGCCTCCTCGGGCGAGGCGCCGGCGCTGTTGATCCTTTCGATGTCCACGAACCGCTGGGCGATCAGGTGGTGAAGCGCGTACAGGTCGTGGCTGCGCGCGACGGACGGTGACCGCCTCCTACCCCACGCCCACCGTGCGGGATGCGCCCCAGCACCGCCCGATCTGCCGTCCAGTCGGCAGATCGGGTGGCTTGCCCTACTTCCAGATGGCCTGACGGAGGATGGACGGCAGGCCCGGCGTCTTCCAGTGGTCGACGACGATGACCTTCTTGGACTTCATGTACCAGACCCGCTGGGTGTAGGAGAGTCCGGTGTCGCACGACACCGTGAACTGGTTGTAGCGCGCAGGCTTCCCGCCGAAGGACACGTTCCGGCTGCTGACCAGCTTGGCCTCGCCCTCCGTGTGCTTCTTGTCGGGCACGCACTCCATCACCCCGCTGCTGGGGTGGTAGAGCTGGCCGACCTGGTACGGGCCGCCCTCGTGGCCGTATTTCACCTCGTCAGGGCCGCCGAGGAGGAAACCCTTGCACTCGGTGGCCTGCTTGGAGCAGGCGCCGGTGATGACGCGCAGGCTGGAGCCCTCGGCCTTGGTCCGCCAGGTGCTCGGAACCTGAATGGAGAAACCCCGGAAGGACACCGTCTTGGCCGAAGCATGAGCGGGGAGGCCGGTAGTTATCAGAGATGCGCTGAGCGCGATAGCCATGATCACGGTCGGTGATCTTATGGGGCGCCTGTACGTGGGCGTCAATGACTTTCGAGTGTGGAGAAAACTACAGTCTTTCGCCAGAACTTATCCGGCGGTTGAAGCATCTAAAGTTCCCGTCGGGTGTGTCTACGAGGCGTACGCCGAGAACGGCACCTGGGTGGCCATCAAGGTTCTGCACGGCGACCAGGCGGCGCCGTCGAGGTTCGGAGACATGCCTTCGATATCGCTAACAGACATTCTCAATCTCACTCAGCGTGCCGTGCCCCGGCCTGGAAGATCACCGTAACTAACTGCAGCAGAATTTCTGGTGGGTGTCTGATGGTTCTTGTCGTTGAATACGACGAACGACGGTCCGGCCCGGCTGATCCGACAGGTCACCTCGATTGGGGAACGCGACCAATCGGGATTCCACGCAGCTGGTCCTAGCGTCAGATATGCCGGTGGTTGTTCGATGGTTGCTCGGATGCGGTGGGACACCGCGCCCGAACAGATCCCGAAAAATCAGGACCGCAGTAGCATGACCGCCATGCATCCGCCGGTGCCACCCACCCCCTGGAACCAGCCGCCC
>NZ_JADDIL010000124.1:0-16252 GCF_020826795.1 Microtetraspora sp. AC03309
CAGCCAGCCTGACGGGTTCACCGCTGGAGATCAATTACCCGGCCGAGATTCGGTGACGGGCCACTAGAACCCCTACGAGTCGAACCCGCGGTCGCTGACCAGGCTGATCCCGAGCGCGGCCCAGTCGGCGACGTCGTCGTCGGGGTCGGAGGCCAGCAGGCGCAGCGCGGCGACACCGGCCGGGTCCGGCGGGATCCCCATCACGTTCGGCAGCGCGTAGGCCGCGCCGTACCGGACCGAGTGCTCCGGGTGTGAGGCCAGCTCGATCACCGACGGCAGCGCCCGCGCGTCCCGCAGGTGGCCGAAGGCGATGAGCACGGAGTACAGCACCCGCGCGTCCTGCTCGCTGGCCGCGAGATAGCGCAGGATCGGAAGTGTCTTGTCGGCGAACGGCCGGTCCCGGCCGAGTTCGCCCAGAATGTCCACCCCGAGAACGCGTTCCGCGGTCGTGCGCGCGGCGCACAGGCGTCTCGCCAGGGTGAAGGTCTCCAGGTCTCCACGTTCCTGAAGCACGGCTATCGCCTGCCAGCGCACGGTGCCGTCCGGGTCGCCGTCGGCCAGCGCTATCTGGATCAGTTCCTCGACCGGTCCCCCCATGACGTCACGATATCGAGCAGCGTGGGGGAAGGTGTGCACGACGACGGGCGTGGCTGGATACCGTTGAATCTGTGCGCGGTGATCTCCTGGACCTCATCCTGATCGGCCTGGTCGTGGCCTTCGCCGTGTCCGGATACCGGCAGGGGTTCATCATCGGGGCGTTCAGCTTCGTCGGCTTCATCGGCGGTGCCCTTCTCGGGATGTTCATCGCGCCTCCGATCGCCGGGGCGATCGTGAGCGGCGACACCGAGCGCGCGCTGCTCGCCATCGTGATCGTCTTTCTCGCCGCGACCATCGGCCAGTTCGCGTCGTCCACCGTCGGAGCGGTGGTGCGCAGCCATGTCACGTGGGAGCCCGCGCGCTTGGTGGACGCCTTCGGCGGCTCGCTGGCCAGCGGCCTCTCCGTACTGATCATCGCCTGGCTGCTCGGCTCGCTGATCGTCTCCATGGGCTTCCCCTTGCCCAAGGAGCAGATCAACGGCTCAGTCGTCTGGCAGGCCGTGGACGAGGCCATCCCCAACGGCGTACGCGCCCTGCAGAAGCCGTTCCGGGACTTCGTCGACTCCTCGGAATGGCCCGAGGTGATCACCTCTATCGGTGGCCAGAACGTCCCTCCGCCGGACGAGGGCGTGCTGAAGGGCAGCCCCGGGCTGAGCCGCGCCCGGCGGGCGATCGTCAAGATCCAGGGGACCGCGCCCACCTGCCGCAAGCGCATCGAGGGCACCGGCTTCGTCTACTCCCGCAACCGCATCATGACGAACGCCCACGTCGTCGCCGGGGTCAGCCAGGAGCTGCGGGTCACCGACTCCACCGGAACGCCGCACAACGCCCGGGTGGTGCTCTACAACCCCGACAGGGACATCGCCGTCCTCTACGTCCCCGGTCTGAACGTGTCGCCGTTGCGGTTCGACTACACCGCCAAGAGCCGCGGCGACGCGATCATCGCCGGATATCCCAAGGGTCACGGGTTCACCCCGCTCGCCGCCCGCATCCGCATCAAGCAGCCCGCCGAGTCGTACGACATCTACAACCGGCACAAGGTCGAGCGCGAGGTCTACGCGATCCGGGGCACCGTCCAGCCGGGCAACTCCGGTGGTCCGCTCCTCAGCCCGGATGGCCGGGTCTACGGCGTCATCTTCGCCGCCGCGACCGACCAGGCGGAGACCGGGTACGCCCTGACGGCGGAGGAAGTCCGTCCCGACGCCGACGACGGCAGTGGTGCCGTGGCCCCCGCCGACACCCAGGAGTGCGACTGACCCCGGAGGATCAGGCTCCCGGCCGCTCGCGTCGGCGCGCGGTGAACCGCTCCTGGGCCTCCAGCACGTCGTCTCCGTAGCGGACCGCCCACGCGCCCATCGCCCGCATCGGGCCGAGCATGGCCCTGCCCGCCGCGGTCAGCGCGTACTCCACTCGGGGCGGGGCCTCCGGGTACGCCCGGCGGTCCACCAGGCCGTTGTACTCCAGCCGCCGCAGCGCCTCGTTGAGCACCTTGGCGCTGATCCCGCCGATGCGGGCCGCCAGCGCCCGCGGCCGCATCGGGCCGCCCGCTCCGAGGGTGTACACCACGACGCTGTCCCAGCGGTTGGCGAGCATCTCGAACGCCACGCGGGCACGGCAGTCCGCCGTGAAGTCCGCCGTGAAGTCCGCCGTGTGGTCCGCGGTGTGGTCCGCGGTGTAGTCGCCGGTGTGGTCCTTCTGGGGAACGTCGTCCGATGGGGTGCTGGGCGTCGACACCCTCCCATGGTGCCCGGTCCGACGGACACCGGATGGTAGGCATCGGCCCGGCTAGCGTCGCCGACCACAGCGATCCGCACCGGATCGTACGGGACGACGCCGACCCACCGCGGGCCGGAGAGGGGAGCGCGATATGCGCGTGGGGATTCTGGGCTCCGGCACCATGGCACGCACGCTGGGAGGGGCGTGGCGCCGCGCCGGTCACGATGTCCTCGTGGGCGGCCGGAACCTGGCGACGGCGGCCGCCGCCGCGGCCGAGATCGGTGCCGCCGGGCACGGCACGCCGGCGGACGCGGCCCGCCATGGCGACGCCGTCCTGGTCGCGGTCCCGGCGGACGCCGCCCCTGAGCTCGCCCGGGACCTGGCCGGCCTCCTGGCGGGCCGTACGGTGATCGACTGCACCAACCAGCTCGCGCCCGGCGCGGACGGCCCCGAGCTGACCACCGGCGGCGTACCGGTCGCCCGGAGGATCGCGGACGCCGCGCCGGACGCAAGGGTGGTCAAGGCGTTCAACCTCTGCCACTCGAGTATCTGGGCGTTGCCCCGGCCGGTCTTCCAGGGCGAGCCGCTGGCCGTGCCGATCTGCGGCGATGATCCGGCGGCGGTGGACCTGGCCGCCGCTCTGGCCGGGGCGATCGGCTGCGTGCCGCTGCGCTGCGGCGGGCTGTCCCGGGCCGCCTACCTGGAGGCGACCGCGGCGTTCGCGATCGGTGTGTGGTGGTCGGGCGGGGAGCCGCGGTTCGCCTTCCCCGCGCCGGGCGAGGCGGCGTAGGTCACGGCCCGGGGGCCACGCGGACCAGGCCGCGCCGGATCTCCTCGATCGCCGCGCCGGGTTCCGCCGGCCCGGCCGCCAGCCCGGCGACGATCGCCTCGGCGGCCCCGGCCACCCCGTCGAGATCCAGTCCGTACGGCACGGCGCCCGGCGGCAGAGACCGTCCGTACGCGCCGGCGCGGGCGGAGCCGCGGGTGAGCAGGGCGGCGGCGCCGGAGAGGTTGCCGCGCTGGAGGTGGGTGAGGCCGACGCAGATCTGGGCGAGGCCCTGCCAGAGCTCCCGCTCGCCGGCAGGACCGGTCTTCCAGCGGGCTTCCAGAACCTCGTGGGCGTGGAACGGCCGTCCGGCCGCCAGCAGCCGTGCCGCGTCCGCCAGCGCCTCCTGAGCGCTCGGAGCGTAGTCGTCAGGGACGCGGGGCACGCCCTGCGCGCCATGGGGCAGCGGCCTGCCGTACTCGTCGCGCGGGCGGGCGCTGCGGGGGCGGCCCGTCTCGTCGCGGTCGCGCATGATCCCTCCAGATCGCTCCGTGCGGCCGGTCGCGGGACCTAGCGGTCGGGCTCGGGGTCGGAGAGCCAGGCGATCAGCTCGGCGTCGAACTGCTCGGGACGCTCCTCGTGCGGGAAGTGCCCGGCACCTTCGATCATCCTCCACCGGTACGGCGCGGCCACGAAGCGGCTGGACCCCTGAGCGGTCCGGGGCAGGATGCAGGAGTCGAGGGAGCCGTGCAGTTGGAGCGTCGGCGCCTCGACCTCGGCGCGCATCTGGCGGGCATAGCGAAGGCCGTCCGGCCGGAGCTGGGAACGACCGAACCAGCGGTGGTACTCAAGCGCGCAGTGCGCCACGCCGGGGATGCGGAAGGCGTCCCGGTAGGTCAGGGCGACGTCCTCGGGGGGCCACTCCGGCCCCGACCACTCGTCGAGCAGCCGTCCGACGAGCGCACCGCCGTCGGAGGTGAGCCGACGCTCGGGCAGCGCGGGAAGCTGGAAGCCGAGGCTGTGACCGCTGGCCCTGAGCTGCCCCAGCGGGTCGGTGATCAGCGACGCGCGCAGCCGCAGCGGATGCGGCGCCGACACGGGGACCAGCCGGCGCACCACCTTGGGATCGAGCGCCCCCATGGTCCAGGCCAGCAGGCCGCCCCAGTCGTGGCCGACGACGATCGCGCCGGTCTCGCCCAGCGCGCGGATCAGCCCGGCGGCGTCCATGGCGAGCGTCGGCAGGTCGTAGCCGCGCGGCGGCTTGTCGCTGGCGCCGTAGCCGCGCAGGTCCGCCGCGACCGCGCGGTAACCCGCCGCGGGCAGCGACACGAGCTGGTGCCGCCAGGTCCACCAGAACTGCGGGAACCCGTGCAGCAGCAGCACCAGCGGGCCGTCACCCGCCTCCACCACGTGGAACCGGGTGCCGCCCGCGTGCACCGCGCGGTGCGTCCATGGTCCGTCGATCTGGACCAGGGACTCGTCAGCCGCCATGGCTCGGCGTCTCGCTCACCGTCTCGCGGTGTGCGCCGACCTGCCCGGCGGTGGGGCCGGTGTACGGCTTGCGCGCGGGCGCCGTCTCGGGGAAGAGGCTGGGCCGCGCCGTACCGCCCTCGACGGTCTCGCCGTCGCCTCCGCCGCCCTTGAGGTTCCTGAGGGTGCGGGTGGTGCGTTGCATGCGGTTCAGGCCCTTCAGCCGGCGATAGCCGACGAAGACCAGCGCGCCCGCCACCACCAGGTAGAACACCGTGACGATGAGGAACGCCAGCCACTGGGCCAGCCCGGCGGCCATCAGGGCGTACGCGATGGTGAAGGAGGCGAGGATCAGGCACAGGTGCCCGATGAAGGCGGCCGCCCCGAACAGCCCCGTGGCGGTCCCGACGCGCTTGGCGTCGAATTTCAGCTCGGCCTTCGCCAGCTCGATCTCCGAGCGGACGAGTGTCGAGATGTGCGTGCTCGCCTGTGCGACGAGCGCGCCGAGCGATTCGTCCTCGGGCATCAGCGATCTCCTATTCTGCGAACCATCAAACATCATCCCGTGCCCGCTTGCGTACGCGAACGTGCAGGAGGATCGCGGCCAGTACCGACGCGGTGAAACTGGCGACCAGTACCGCCGTGGTGATCCTCTCCATGCCGGGGAAGGCTCGGTCGCCGATCAGCAGCGCGACGGTGAAGCCGATCCCGGCGAGTACGGACACGGCCGCCATGTCGCGCCAGTACAGGTCTTCGCTGATCCTCGCGAACCCGAGTCTGACCGACAACCAGGCACCTCCGAACACACCGAGGAACTTGCCCACGACCAGCCCGATGATGACGCCGAGCGTGATCCTCTCGGTGAAGACGGCGCCGAGCGCCTGGGGGTCGAGCCGGACGCCGGCGGCGAAGAAGGCGAACACGGGGACGGCGAAACCGGCCGAGACCGGCCGGACGAAATGGTCGGCGCGTTCGGCCGGCGAGCTCTCCTCGCCGTCGTCGCGGCGCACCCTCGTGAGCAGGCCGCAGAGCACTCCGGCGACGGTGGCGTGCACGCCGCTCTCGTGCACCAGCACCCACGCGGCCACGCCGAGCACGATGAAGATCAGTGGGTTGCGCACCCGCCTCCACTGCAGGAACCCGTACAGAGCGAGGACGGCCACCGCCGCGAGCAGCGGCATGAGGTGCACCTGCTCGCTGTAGAAGAGGGCGATGACGGTGATCGCACCGAGGTCGTCCACCACGGCGAGGGTGAGCAGGAACGCGCGCAACGCGTCGGGCATCGCGGAGGCGGTCACGGCGAGGATGGCGAGGGCGAACGCGATGTCGGTCGCGGTCGGGATGGCCCAGCCCCTGACGGCGTCCTCCACACCCCAGCTGACCGCGAGGTAGAGGATCGCCGGCACGATCATCCCGGCGACCGCCGCGACGATCGGCAGGATCGCGTCCCGGAGGTTGGACAGCTCGCCGTGGACGAACTCCTCCTTCACCTCGAGACCGGCGACGAAGAAGAAGACGGCCAGCAGGCCGTCGGAAGCCCATTGGTAGAGCGAGAGGTGCAGCGGGCCGGGCACGGTGTCCCTGAGCGCCTGGTAGGAGTCCGACCAGGCGGAGTTCGCCCAGATCAGGGCGGCGACGGTGGCGGCCAGCATGATCACGCCGCCGATCGTCTCTGTTCTGAGCGCCTCCGCCAGTTGGCGGGCGTACCTCACCGTCGGCCGGACCGGCCAGATCTCGGCAGCGCGACGCATGATCCCCCTTGGTGAGCCGGAACGTCGCGGGCGGTCCCCCCGACGGCCGACCAGACTTCCCGGCACACCTCCCGCCAAGGCTACCCATGTCCTGGCATGTGAAAGGGCGCGGGTGTCCGGCGGAGACACCCGCGCCCCTCACGGAATCGGCGTCAGTCCTCGCTCTTCGCGCTCGGCAGCTTGTCGGAGATGAGATTCATCACGGAGCTGTCGGTGAGCGTGGTGACGTCGCCGAGAGAGCGGTTCTCCGCCACGTCCCGGAGCAGGCGCCGCATGATCTTGCCGGAGCGGGTCTTGGGCAGCTCGGGCACGATCAGGATCTGGCGCGGCTTGGCGATCGGGCCCAGCGTCTTCGCCACGTGGGTACGCAGCTCGGTGGCGATGTCGTCGCTCTCCTCCGCGCTGCCGCGCAGGATGACGAACGACACGATCGCCTGCCCGGTCACCGGGTCGGTCGCGCCCACGACGGCCGCCTCCGCGACCTTCGGGTGGCTGACCAGGGCGCTCTCGACCTCGGTGGTCGAGATGTTGTGGCCGGAGACGAGCATGACGTCGTCGACCCGGCCGAGGAGCCAGATGTCGCCGTCGTCGTCGCGCTTGGCGCCGTCACCGGCGAAGTACATCCCCTCGAAGCGCGACCAGTACGTGTCGATGTAGCGCTGGTCGTCCCCCCAGATCGTGCGGAGCATCGACGGCCACGGCTCGCGGACCACGAGGAACCCGCCGCCGCCGTTCGGGACCGAGTTGGCCTGGTCGTCGACCACGTCGGCCACGATCCCGGGCAGCGGCCGCATGGCCGCGCCGGGCTTGGCCGAGGTCACACCGGGCAGCGGGCTGATCATGATGGCGCCCGTCTCGGTCTGCCACCACGTGTCCACCACCGGGCACCGGTCTCCGCCGATGTGCTCGCGGTACCACACGTACGCCTCAGGGTTGATCGGCTCGCCGACGGAGCCGAGGACGCGCAGGGACGACATGTCGAACTTGGCGGGGATGTCGTCGCCCCACTTCATGAACGTGCGGATCGCCGTCGGGGCGGTGTAGAGGATCGTCACGCCGTACTTCTGGACGACCTCCCAGAACCGGCCCCTGTGCGGGGTGTCCGGGGTGCCCTCGTAGAGGACGCTGGTCGCCCCGTTCGCGAGCGGGCCGTAGACGATGTAGGAGTGCCCGGTGACCCAGCCGATGTCGGCGGTGCACCAGTAGACGTCGGTCTCCGGCTTGAGGTCGAAGACGGCCTGGTGGGTCCAGGACGTCTGGGTGAGGTAGCCGCCGGTGGTGTGCAGGATGCCCTTGGGCTTTCCGGTGGTGCCGCTCGTGTAGAGGATGTAGAGCGGGTCCTCGGCGTCATGCGGGACGGCCGTGTGCTGCTCGGACTGCCGGTCCACGAGGTCGTGCCACCACACGTCCTTGTCGGTCGTGGCGACGTCCTGGCCGGTCCTGCGTACGACGACGACGTGCTCCACACCGGGGCACTCGCTGACCGCCTCGTCGACCGTGGGCTTGAGCGCGCTCGGGGCGCCGCGACGGTAACCGCCGTCGGCGGTGATGACGACCTTGGCGTCCGCGTCGTCGATGCGGCTCTTCAGCGCGCTCGCGGAGAAACCGCCGAAGACCACGGAGTGGATGGCGCCGATGCGCGCGCAGGCGAGCAGCGAGATCGGCAGCTCCGGGATCATCGGCATGTAGATCGCGACCCGGTCGCCCTTGCGGACGCCCAGCTCCTCGAGCGCGTTCGCCGCCTTGGAGACCTCACGCTGGAGGTCCGCGTACGTGATGGTGCGGCTGTCGCCCTCGGGCTCGCCCTCCCAGTGGTAGGCGACCTTGTCGCCGCGGCCCGCCTCGACATGGCGGTCCACGCAGTTGTACGCCACGTTGAGCTTGCCGCCCACGAACCACTTGGCGAACGGGGGGTTCCACTCGAGCGTGGTGTCCCACCGCTCAGCCCAGGTCAGCCGCTCAGCGGCCCGCTCCCAGAAGCCCAGCCGGTCCTCCTCCGCCTCCTCGTAGGCGGCCGCGGTCACGTTCGCGCCCGCCGCCAGGTCGGCAGGTGGTGCGAACCGGCGGTTCTCGCTCAGCAGGTTCGACAGCGTCTCCTGAGTCTCGTGACCAGGGGTTTCGGAGGCCACAACGTACTCCTTCGCATGGCGGTCTTGATTGTCGCGTCCCACTTCACCAGTCCGGGAGCGCCCAGGACAAGAGGTCTAGACAGGTCCGTACCGATGGGGCACCGGCTCGCCGAAGAGGGCTAATCACCTGATATCTGGATACCTGATGAAACACAGTGCAATGGGATAGGAAGCGGCAGCCTCTGCGTTCAACGGCGGGACCTCCTCGCTGAATGACGCTTACCCGCCGGTATGGTCGGTTCCCGTGAGCGACCCATTGGCAGTCATCGCCGAACTTCCCGGAGTGCCGGAGGCCGTACAGGAGGCGCGTGAGGCCGTGGACCGGCTTTACGGCCACCGTGTGCTCCGGCGGCGGAGTCCCGAGGTCTCGGCGGAATCCGCTCTGCGCGGCGCGCGCGCGTCGGCCGCGCTCGAAGGGGCCGACGTGCCGCTGGAGTCGCTGCGGGCCGGCGAGGTGACCGACCCCGCCGTCCAGGGCGCGCTCCGCGTCTCCGCCGAGCTCGGACGGCTCGGCAAGACCTGGCGTACGGCTCCCCGCCAGGTGCTGGCACGGCTGCACACCCTGGCCGCGGCCGGCCTCTCCGCCGAACCGGGACGGCCGAGAACCGAGCTCACGTCCGCCGACCCCATCGGCCTCGGCCCCGCGCCAGGCCCGGAGGAGACCGCGGCACGGATGGCGGCCCTGGCGGACCTCGTGACGGGAAGCACCCAGGCGCCCGCACTCATCCTCGCCGCGATCGTGCACGCGGAACTGGCGGTACTGCGGCCGTTCGGTGTCGCGGACGGCATCGTGGCCCGTGCCGCCGAGCGGCTCACCCTGGTCGAGCACGGGCTGGATCCCAAGTCGCTCACGGTCGTCGAGGTGGGCCACGTCGATCTCGGGGACGCGTACGCGGAGGCGCTGCGGGCCTATCTGACCGGCACCGCCGACGGGGTGGGCGCCTGGGTGAGGCACTGCGCGTCGGCCGTGGTGCTCGGAGCGAGGGAGACGACCGCCATCTGCGAGGCGCTGTCCCGCTGACCGGGCCGTCACGTCTGTCCCGCCGGGCTACCTGAGGGCGTATCCGAGGGGCGCGCTCCCGGAGCCCATGGATATAAGAGGGCCGAAACAGCAGCAGACGGCGTCCCTGGACTGGGACGCCGTCGCCAGTACGTCGCACCGGGTTACCAAGCGTGCACCTCGTATTTGTCGGATCGGGTCAAGCCCGTCTCGACACGCCTCCCGCGGCTGGTCGCGCGTGGGTACTCGGCGGCCGTACCCGGGCACTGGGCCCGTGTCACCTTTCTACGTCGGATTTCCGCACTTGGGAACCCCTCAGGCCAAGACCTTTACCGACGATCGCGAAGCCGGCCGAGACGATGTGCTGAAGCTGTCGTGACGCCGGGGATATTGGATCGTTACAAACATTCCTGATCACATTGAGTGATCATTTTAGGTCGCGAATTGACAACGGTTGTCGATATGCGGACGTCTTCCTTGGAAGAAAACCGGCCGAATCGGGGGATTGCGGCTCGACGCGGCCCCCGCGATCGGGCAGCATACGGTGGTGACTCCCATTACGGAGAGTTGACGTGCAGTTGGCCATGGCGTGGTGACTCTCTTGCCACGCCAGGGGCACCTGTTGAAAGCTTTCTTCCGAAAACGGATCCGGCTCTACCCCCCCAGTGCCGGACCGGTAGGCGACCCCCGCTATCCCCCCGGCGGGGGTCGCCCCTTTCGGCGCCGGTCTCCGTGCCGAGGCGCCTCCGGCGAACGCGTTGACGGTCTCCGGGTTCGTCCACAGCCAGGGAGTAATCCCCAGAACGGCATTCGGTGAGCGTGGCGGACAGGCCCGGCTCGCATGGTGGTCTTCCTGTCAGGAGGGAGACACCGATGCACCGGCCCTTGGCCATCACCGACGACCAGGAACTTCTCGACGATCTCCTCCGCGTCGCCGCGGCGGCCGGAGTCGAGCTCGATGTCGCGCACGCCGCGGCGCAGGCCCGGCCGTACTGGAGCGGCGCTCCGCTGGTCATCGTCGGAGATGACCTGGCGGACGCCCTCGCCGCCACCGGCCCGCCCCCGCGGCAGAACGTGCTGCTCGTGACCCGCGCCGTGGCCGATCCGTCGATGTGGCGCCGATGCGTCGCCGTCGGGGCGCGGGCGGTGGTGGAACTCCCGCAGGCCGAGCGTCTTCTGGTCGACGAGTTGGGCGAGGCGGTGGAACCGGCGACGAGGGCGGGCATGGTCGTCTGCGTGTCCAGTGGCAGGGGCGGCGCGGGGGCGACCGTGCTGGCCGCGTCCCTAGCCCTCACCGCCTCCCGGCGCGGCCTGCGGACGTTGCTGGTCGACGCCGATCCGCTGGGCGGCGGCATCGACGTGGTCCTGGGCCAGGAGGAGGCCGCCGGAGCCCGCTGGCCGGACATCGCCGGAAGGGAAGGGCGGGTGAGCTTCGCGGCCCTGCAGGAGGCGCTGCCCACGTTCGGCGAGCTGACCGTGCTTTCCTGGCATCGCGGTGAACCGGCGGCCATTCCGAGGCAGGCCATGCGTGCCGTGCTCGACGCCGCCCGCCGCGGCTGCGACCTGGTCGTCGTCGACCTGCCTCGCCACCTGGACGACGGTGAGGCGGAGGCGCTGTCCCGGGCCGCCACCACGCTGCTCGTCGTCCGGTCCGACGTCCGCGGAGTGCTCGCCGCCGGGCAGGTCCTGGCGCAGCTCCGCAGGCACACCGCCGATCTCCGCGTAGTGCCGCGTCCCGGGGCACTCGCCCCCGACGTCGTCGCGGCCTCCCTCGGCATTCCGGGCACCGGTGTACTACCGGAACAGCGGGGCCTCGCCGAGGCCCTCGACCGGGGCGCGCCGCCTCCGCTCGGCCGTACACCCCTGGGCCGCTTCTGCTCGGCCCTGCTCGAAACCCTGACGGAGGCCGCGTGATCCTCCGCGCCGGAGAGACCGGTCCGTACGGCACGGCACAGGCCATGACCCCACAGCGGGCGGATGACCCGAGCGTGCCGGACCCCATGGTCTCTCCGGAACTGGTCGAGGCCGTCCGCGTACGGCTCGCCCGCTCGGGGCTGGAGCCGTCGGCGGCCCGGGTGGCGAGCGCGCTCCGTGCTGAGCGGGCCGTGCTCGGGGACGCCGAGGTGTTGGCCATCGCGCGCACCCTTCGCGCCGACCTCATCGGCGCGGGGCCACTCGAGAGGCTCCTCGCCGAGCCGGGCGTCACGGACGTCCTGGTCAACGGCGCACGAGAGGTGTGGGTCGACGACGGCCGCGGCCTGCGGCTCACCTCCGTCGCCTTCTCCGGGGACGACGAGGTCCGCCGCCTGGCCCAGCGACTCGCCGCCGCGGCCGGTCGGCGTCTGGACGACGCCAGCCCATACGTGGACGCGCGACTGGCGGGAGGTGTCCGCCTGCACGCGGTGTTGCCGCCGATCGCGCCTGAGGGCACCTGCATGTCCCTGCGCCTGCCACCCCGCCGCACGTTCACGCTGGAGGAGCTCGTGCCCGGCATCGGCGCGGTGGTCCTGCGGGCGATCCTGGCCGCGCGGCTGGCCTTCCTCGTCACCGGAGGCACCGGCACCGGCAAGACCACCATGTTGTCGGCCATGCTGTCCCTGGCTGATCCGGGTGAGCGACTGCTCCTGGTCGAGGACTCCGCCGAGCTGCGTCCCCGGCACCCCCATGTCGTGCGTCTCGAAACGCGCCCGCCGAATCTCGAGGGTGCGGGCGGTGTCACCCTCCGCGACCTCGTACGCCAGGCACTGCGGATGCGGCCGGACCGTGTCGTGGTGGGCGAGGTCCGAGGCGCCGAGGTCATCGACCTGCTCGCCGCGCTCAACACGGGCCACGAGGGCGGTTGCGGGACGCTGCACGCGAACAACGCGGCGGATGTCCCCGCCCGGCTGGAGGCCCTCGCCTGCGCGGCCGGACTCTCCCGGGAGGCGGTGCACAGCCAGCTCGCGGCGGCGCTCGACGCGGTCGTCCACCTCGTCCGCGATCCCGGGGGTGGGCGCCGCAGGGTGGCCGAGATCTGCCTGCTGGAACGTTGCCCTTCCGGCCTGGTGACCGCCGTCCCGGCCCTGGCATTCGGTCCCGACGGCGACGTGACATCCGGCCCCGCCGCGCCCGCGCTCGCGGCCCGATGCCCGGGGGCCGCATGGTCGCCGTAGCGGTGCTGGCCGCCGCGCTCGCGGCATGGGTATGGGCCGGCCCGGGGATCGCCGCGGCGCGTGTGGCGGGTCTCACGGGTGCCCGGGGGCGCACGCCGAGACGCCGCGCGGCGACACTCCTTGATCGCCCCCGTCCCGAACGGCAGGCCGCGGCGTGGCGTGCTGTGTCCATCGAGCTCTGTCAGGGGATCGTGGCCGAACTCGCCGCCGGTGGGACTCCGGGTGACGCGCTGTCCCGTGCCGTCTCCGTGGTCACCCTTCCCGATGCCGAGGCGCTGCGGCCGGTCGTCGCCACCGCCAGGGACGGCGGTGACGTCGCCGCCGCCCTGCTGCGCGCCGCCCCGCCTCATGGTGGAGAGGGGCTCGTCCGGCTCGCCGCCTGCTGGCAGGTCAGCATGGCCGGGGGCGGTGGCCTGGCCGCCCTCGTCGAGCGGCTGGGCGGCTCACTCCGCGAGGCCGAGACGCACAGGCAGGATCTCGCCGCCCAGCTCGCGGGTCCTCGGGCGACGGCGCGCCTGCTCGCGGTCCTTCCCGCGCTCGGCCTGCTGATGGCCGCCGGTCTCGGCATGAGCCCCCTGTCGTTCCTGTTCGGGGAACCCGCCGGGATCGCCTGCCTGGTCACGGGGCTCGCTCTGGACGGCGTGGGCGTGTGGTGGACCAACCGCATCGTCGCCCACGCGGTACGGGGCCATGAGGCGGGAGGTCCCGGAATGGCCGCTCACGCGGTAGGCGGTCAGAAGGCAGGAGGCGCCGGAAAGGTCGCTCACGCGGCACGGGGTCATGAGGCGGGAAGCCTCGAGAAGGAGGTCGGCACATCATGGCGATGATCGCCGCTGTCCTGGCCGCGCTGGCCGTGATGGTGTGGCCGGCTCGCATCTCGCCTTCCGGCCGGCTGCGTGCGCTTCCCGGCTTCGGTGCGGCAGGAGATCTACGGCGGGGGCCGGTCCAGCGCGTTGGCAGAGGTGTTGGTCCAGGTGTGGGTCATGGCGCCACTCGGGATGACACTCAGGGGATCGGCGTCGGGGCCACCACCGAGATGGCGCCGACTGTGGCTGGCCGCTCTCGCATGGGACGCGGATCAGCAGCCCGAAGTCCCGAGATGGCGGTCCGACTCCACGGGCTCGCGGTCGCCGCGCCAACCGGAACACTCGCTTTCCTCATGTTGGGGGGAGTTTCGGGTGCGGTTGCGGGCGCACTGGTCGCCGGGGGCGTGCTGGTGGCTGTTCAACGGCGGGAACCCGCCGAGGCCCGGCGTCGTCGCGAGCGAGTGGCGGCGGATCTCCCGTTCGCGGCCGATCTCATGGTCGCCTGTCTCCGGGCCGGGCAGCCGGTGGGCGGAGCGGTCGACGCGGTGGCGGAAGCCATCGGTGGGCCACTGGGAGAACGGCTCTCCTGGATCGGAGGCCAGCTACGGCTGGGGGCGGACCCAGAGGCGGCGTGGGGCGCTCTCGCGCAGGACCCGCCCCTCGCTTCGCTCGCTCGGACCATGATCAGAGCTACCCGGCGCGGAGCGCCGGTCGCAGAGGTGCTCACACGGCTGGCGGATGACGCGCGTCGGGCCGGTCGCGCGTCCTCATCGGCGGCTGCGAGGAAGGCCGGGGTCCAGGCTGTGGCTCCGCTCGGGTTGTGCTTTCTGCCCGCGTTCGTCTTTTTGGGAATCATTCCCGTGGTGGCTGGCCTGGCAGGGCAAGTCCTTTTGCCTTGACATCGGTCCTTTAACCTTCCGCCCCTCTTCCTTCGCGTCGCTTCACGCTGGCGTGGCTTCACGCTGGCCTCGACCCACGCTGGCCTCGACCCACTCTGGCCTCGACCCACTCTGGCCTCGACCCACTCTGGCCTCGACCCACTCTGGCCTCGCTTACCCCCGCGCACTGCCTCCCGGGCTTCTCCGCCTCACCTCTTCAGTGCCGCCTCCGTGTCTGGGGTGTTAGGGGCACTTGCGGGCCCCGTCCCACCTCTTCGGGCTCACCGCAGCCTTGCCGGTCGGCGTCAGCATGAGACAAGCTCGGGCGACTGTCCGCTGGTTGGGCTGTGGACAGCACTTTCCACACTTGTGGATAACTAGAGATGTCGTGCGGCGATATTCCAGGTTGAACGCCCTGTCCGGAGCGGTCGGTTATCCACATAGAACCCCGCTATCCACAGTGCGGAACATGATCGATTCTTATCCCCAGAACCGAGTTCGGGGCCCGCGAGGAGAAGCCCGATCGCGGAACCTGAGGGCAGCCGCGGAGAGACCGTGGTGGTCCGATCAGGGGGATCGATGCGCACAGGGATCGGCAAGAAGCTCGGCAAAGCTGTCAGACGAGCGTGCCAGGCGTTCCTGGCGGTTCAGCGAGTGATGGCACGCGTGTCCAGGAAGGCGGCGGCGTTTCATGTCCTGGTCAGCCGACCGACCTCGGAATGTCGCCCGGCTCCGGGATGCCGTCCGGGTTCAGAATGCCGACTCGCCACAGCGCGCCAACCGCTTCCGGTGCACCAGTCGGCTGCGGTTTGTCGCTCCGGCACGACGCGTCGACCGGTGTCGGGGCGCCGACCGGATTCGGAAGGGAGGGTGGCCTCGGAAGGGAGATCGGCCTCGGAGGGCAGAACGGCCTCAGTGCTTGAACTGGGTCCGGAATCCCGGCAGAAGTTGTTGTGCGACCAGAGTTCGGCGCGCTCCTGGCGGGCGTCGATCGGCGCGTTGCGGGTACGGCTCCGGTCCACGGCCGTGCAATGGACCTTGGCCGCCCGCACCAGGGCCGAAGCGGGCATGTCGACCGCTGAGTATGCGGTGGGCACGATCGCCGCCTGCGCCTTCGCGGGCCTGCTCTTCAAGATCGTCACGAGCGCTGAGGTCAGGGGCATGCTCACCGCGCTGATCCAGAAGGCCCTCAAGCTGGCGGGGTGACGCCGTGAGGGAGCTCGCTGGGACGGAGCGAACGCTGAGTGCGTCGCCACGCCGAGGGGTCTCATCAGGGCTGATGTGGATGGCCGGCAGGGCGGCGTTGCCTGATCCGACGCGGTTTCGTGGGCGCCAGGCCGGGCGCCTTTCTGGCGATCCGTTGCCTGTGAGGGAGCCGAAGGCCCGACGAGTGCGACCGAGTGATCGAGGCTCGGTCACTGCCGAGGCGGCCGTCGGGTTGCCGGCCCTGGTCGCGGTCCTCGGTGCCGCTCTGTGGGCGGTGGGTCTCATCGGTGCCCAATTGGAGTGCGTGGACGCGGCCAGGGCGGGAGCCAGGGCCGTGGCCCGGGGCGAGCCTGTCGTGTCGGTACGCGCGGCGGCGGCCCGTTCGGCACCACGAGGCGCGGAGATCGCGGTCTCGATCGTGGGTGAGATGGTCAGGGTGAGGATTTCGGCGCTGATCAGGCCGAGTTGGGGGTTGATGCTTCCGGCCATCCGGGTCGAGGCGTCCGCCAGCGCCGCCACAGAGCCAGGCGTGATCGACCTTTCCGGCCGGACTCCTGAGGGACGTATGCCGTGACTCACTGAGGCGGATGACCGGCAGATCACAGCCGCCGAAGGGAATGCGAGAGCACTTCTTCCACGACACCGAGGACTGGAAGGGCCGATGTGATCGGGCAAGAGCCGGAGGGGCCTGAGGAGACCGGTTGAGAGCGGCGTAGGGACGGCGAAAACGGCCTGGGGGCGGGGGAGACGGCATGGGGACGGCACGGGGACGGTGTGGGGA
>NZ_JADDIL010000125.1:0-16020 GCF_020826795.1 Microtetraspora sp. AC03309
GACGGGGACGGGGGGCCGCTGCGGCCGGATCAGGGCACGCCGTACCAGCGGAGCAGCGCCGTGGTCGCGGCGGCGGCGACGACCACCACGGGGAACGGCGCGCGCCGGGCCGCGAGGATCCCGGCGACCAGCACGCCGGACGGCCTGGCCCAACCGGCGAAACCGTTCCCCTCGGTGAGCGCGGCCGTGGCCACCAGGGCGACCAGCAACACGACGGCGGCGGTGGACAGCAACCGCCGCAGGCGGTCCGGGACGCGCAGCCGATCCCCGAGCAGCGGGCCGGCCAGTCGGAACGCGTAGGTCCCGGCCGCCAGCAGGGCGATGGCGAGCATCGGCATCAGCGGACCTCCTGTGCCGGATCGGCCTGCGTGGCGGTCGCGGCGCTCGTGACGGATCGGGCGACCGGCAGGAGGCCGGCCAGCGAGAGCAGCACCGGCAGCCCGGCGGGCAGGAACGGCGTGGTCGCGGCGGCGATGCCCGCGCCGAGCAACGCGCCCCGACGCGTGCCGCGATCGGCGAGCGAGGGCAGCACCAGGGCGAGCAGGACGGCGGGGAAGGCGGCGTCGAGGCCGAGGGCGCCGGTGTCGCCGACGGCCCGGCCGGCCAGCGCGCCGATCACGACGGCCAGGTTCCAGGACGCGAACACGGCGACGCCGCAGATCCAGAACGCCGCCCGCCGCCGCGGCCGGTCGTCCTGGCGTAACGCGAATGCGACCGACTCGTCCGTCATCAGATGCGCGCCCGGCAGCCGCGTCCACCACCGCTCGCCGAGCACGTCCGCGATCGCGAAGCCGAAGGGCAGGAGGCGGGCGTTGAGCACCAGGCCGGCGGCGACGGCGGCGACCACGCTTCCGCCCGCGAGTAGCACGCCCACCGCGGCGAACTGGGCGCCACCGGCGAAGACCAGCAGGGACATGACGATCGGCACCGAGGCATCGAGGCCGCCGGACACGGTGATCGCGCCGAAGGACGCGCCGACGACCGCGTCGGCGAGGCAGACCAGGGCGATGTCGCGGAGCGTGCCGCGATCGATTGTTCGCCATAACGAACGCATGTTTGTTATGGTGAACAAGAACACTTGCGTTCGTCAAGTCGAACAGAACGACGTCTGGAGCGAACACGTGCCTAACGGTTCCCCCGGTGGCGGAGAGACCTCGTCCCACGCCCTGATCGCGCTGATCGCGGCGTCGATCCGCCGGGAGCGTGACCGCGCGGGACTGTCCCTGACCGAGTTGGCCAGGCGGGCGGGCATCGCCAAGTCCACGCTGTCCCAGCTGGAGTCGGGCTCGGGGAATCCGAGTGTGGAGACCCTGTGGGCGCTGGGCGTCGCACTCGGCGTGCCGTTCAGCCGGTTGGTCGACCCGCCGCGCGCGAGCGTACGGGTGATCCGCGCCGGCGAGGGGCCCGCCACCTACTCAGAGCGGGCGAGCTACGCCGCCACGCTGCTGGCGTCCTGTCCTCCGGGGGCTCGCCGGGACCTCTACCGGATCACGGCCCAGCCGGGCGAGCCGCGGAACTCGGAACCGCACATGCCCGGCACGACGGAGCACGTGGTGCTCAGCGCCGGCCGGGCGCTGGTCGGCCCGGCGGACGATCCGGTCGAGCTCGGCCCGGGCGACTACATCACCTACCCCGGCGACGCGCCGCACGTTTTCGAGGCCCTCCACCCCGACACCACGGCAGTGATCCTCATGGAGCACATCTGAGCCGCTCGGACTCCTGTCACTCCGGCCTGTCCACGCTCGCGCGACAGAGGCGCTGACGCGGAATCCCGCCGCACGGGTGGCGCGATCAGGCTCCGATCATGTTGAAGCCTCCGTCGGCGTTGAGGTAGACGCCGGTCATGTGGCGGGCGTCGTCCGTGGCCAGGAAGAGCGCTGTACCGGCGAGCTCGGCGGGGCCCGGGATCCGGCGCATGGGCGTCTTGGCGATCAGCTCCTCGCGGCGGCCGTTCTTCCAGTCCTCCCTGTTGAGGGTGGCCTCGGTCTCGATGAAGCCGGGCGCGAACGTGTTGACCCGCACAGTGGGGGCGAACGCCGCGGCGTAGGACTTGGTGATGCCGAGGATGCCGTACTTGGCCGCCGCGTACTGCGGCGCGCGGGCGCTGCCACGCACGATCACGGTGGAGCCGATGTTGACGATGGAGCCGTGGCCCTGGTCGAGCATGCGCGTGCCGACCTCGTGCGTGCACAACATCGTGCCCTTGACGTCGACGGCGAGCACGCGGTCGATGGACTCCTCGGTCAGGTCGCGCCAGGACATCTGCTCGGCCGCGACGTCGCCGACGTTGTTGACCAGCACGTCGAGCACACCGAAGCGGCCGAAGACCTCCCCGGCCATGCGGCGGATGTCGTCGTGTCTGCTGATGTCGGCCCGGACGGTGAACGCCTCGCCGCCCACGTCCTTGATCCGGGCGGCCGTACGCTCGGCGCCCGCGACGGAGCTGTTGTAGTGCACGGCCACGCGAGCGCCTTCCTGCGCGGCGCGCACGGCGATCTCGGCGCCGTAGCCGGTACCCGCTCCGGTCACCAGCACGGTCTTGCCGGTGAAGCGGCGAGGAAAGGGTTGCTCGGACACGGGGGGTCTCCTGTCTTCGGTGGGCTGTCTTCGCGTGCGTCCTCAGTGGGCGAAGCGCTGGCGCAGCTCGCCGATGCCCTGGACGCGGCTGACGAGTTCGTCACCCTCGGTGAGGTATCGGGGTGGGGTGCGGCGGTTGCCGACTCCGGCGGGGGTGCCGGTGAAGATGAGATCGCCGGGCAGCAGCGGCACGACCGCCGACAGCCGGGCGATCAGCTCGGCGACCGGGAAGATCATTGATCTGGTGCGGTCGTGCTGGACGACCTCGCCGTTGAGCAGAGCGGTGATCTCCAGGTCGTCGGGATCGTCGAACTCGTCCGGGGTGACCAGGAGAGGGCCGGTGGGGCCGAAACCCGGAAAGGACTTGCCCAGGCTGAACTGCGGCGGCACACCCCGCGACTGTGTGACGCGTTCGGACAGGTCCTGCCCCACGGTGAGCGCCGCCACGGACTCCCAGGCCCGCTCCTCGCTCACCCGGCGGGTCTCCCGCCCGATCACCGCCACGAGTTCGACCTCCCAATCCACCTTGCCCTCGGGCAATGTGACGGTGGCCTGCGGCCCCGTGACGCAGGTGGGGAACTTGGTGAAGACGAGCGGGTCGGCCGGCGGCGTGAAGCCGGCTTCCACAGCGTGCGGCGGATAGTTCAGCGCGATCGCGAACACCTGCCGCGGCCTCGGAACCGGCGCCTCCAGAGCGGCGTGGTCGAGGGGCAGGTCGTAGGCGCCGTCCGGCTGTCCCGCCGCCCAGTCCAGCAGCTCCGGCCATCTCTCCAGCAGCGCCATCGGATCGGAGGGGAGCCCGGAGGCCGCGCCGACGTCGAGGGCGCGGTCGCCGTCGGCCAGGACGGCGCGGCCGCCCAGGACGCCGAGCCTCACCAGTCCACCTTCCGCGGTACGGGGGTGCCGTGCCCCTGCTCCCAGCTGACGATCGGGGTACGCAGCACACCCAGCCGTTCGACCTCGGCCTCGACCACGTCGCCCGGCTTGAGATACAGGTCCGGGTTGCCGCTGAATCCGGCCACGCCCTGGACGGTGCCGGTGGTGACCAGGTCGCCCGCGCTGTAGCCCTGCGGGGAGTGGTAGGCGACCAGGTGCGGGATGGACACGGACATGCGGTTGGTGGTGGACTTCTGCCGGACCTGGCCGTTGACCCGCAGTTCCATGTCCAGGTTCTGCGCGTCCGGGATCTCGTCCACTGTGACGATGTACGGCCCCAGCGGGCAGAAGGTGTCGATCGCCTTGCAGAACGAGAAGACGCCCGACTCCATCTCCCTGCGCTGGATGTCGCGGGCCGTGATGTCGTTGAACACCACGTATCCGGCGATGTGGTCGGGCGCGTCGTCCACACCGAAGAACTTGCCGCTCCTGCCGATGACGACCGCGATCTCCAGCTCGTAGTCCAGCTCGCTGGTCAGGTGCTCGGGGTAGATGACCGGCTCGTCCGGGCCGACGATGGCGTCGACGTTCTGGAAGAAGACGATGCCCTTGTGCATGGGGTGGGACCAGTCGACGTTCCTGGACTCGTCCTCGTGCTCGCGGAAGTTGCCCGAGGTGTGGAAGAACTTCTTCGGCACGATGGGAGCGCGCAGCCGTACGTCGTCCAGCGACAGCCGCTCGCCGGTCTCCGGGGCGTGACCTCCCCGCTCGAAGTACTCGCGCGTCGAGGGCACCTCCAGCGGGATGACCAGGCGTTCCTCCAGCTCCAGCCGCCCGACGCGGCCCTCGTCGAAGGTGATCAGTTTCATGCCTTCTCCTTGTGCTCACCTGCGAAGATCCGCAGCTGGAGTGCCAGCGTGGCGTAGTAGCCGACAAGCGTCGTCAACTCGAACAGGCCGCGCTCGCCCAGCGCCGCCACCGCGTCGCCGTACTCCTCGTCCGTCAGGTCTCCCGCGCGGGCCAGCGCGGCGGCCGCGCGCGCGGCCGCCAGCTCGCCCGGGTCCGGCAGGCCGGGCAGCGCGCCTTCGCGCAGCGCGGCCAGTTCGGCCTCGGTCAGGCCGCAGGTTCGGCCGACCGCCTCGTGCGCCTCACGCTCGAAGTCGCTGCCCCAGTGCGCGGCCACCACCAGGATCGCGATCTCGCGCACCCGGGCGGTCAGCACCGAGTGGTAGCGCACCGCCGCGCCCACGGCCTGGAGAGCGCCGCCGACCGGCGGGCTCAGCAGCATGGCGTTGAACGGGCCGCGCAGCCGCCCCCGCTCGTCGGTGAGGGCGAAGGCCTGGGGCCCCGCGGCACGCGGCCCGCCGGTGATGGCCCGGTAGAGCTCGGCCTGCTCCTTGTCAAGCGCGTCCGGTGACAGTCCGGCCAGCCGCGCCCTCATACGAGGGTCCTGCCGCCGTCGATGTACAGGACCTGGCCGGTGATGAACGAGGCCCGGGGCGACAGGAGGAACAGGACCGCGCCCACCACGTCCTCCGGCGTGCCGAGGCGCCCGGCGGGGACCAGCCCGGTCATCTCCTCCCGCATCCCCGGCCTGGCCAGGTACGCGCGGGTCAGCTCCGTCTCGGTGTAGCCGGGCGCCACCGCGTTGACGGTCAGCCGGTCGGCCGCCCACTCCCTGGCCATCACCTTGACCAGCTGGTCGAGTCCGCCCTTGCTGGCCGCGTAGGGGCCGTGGTGGAGGTGCGCGAGCCGGGAGGAGACCGACGAGAAGAACACCATGCTGCCCCGACCGGCACCACGCATCAGCCGGCCGGCGGCCCGTCCGGTCCAGAAGGCGCTGGACAGGTTCAGGGTGACGATGCGCTCCCAGACCTCGTCGGGAGTGTGGACCACCGGGCGGCGGTCGTTGGTCCCGATCGCGTGCACCAGCACGTCCAGCCCGCCGAGTTCCTCGGCGGCACCCTGAACCGTGGCCTCGCACGCTTCCGAGCTCGCCAGGTCGGCGGAGACGACGCGTACGTCGGCTGCCGCGAGGCCCGGATCGGCCCGCAGTTCCTTGAGCTTGGTCCCATCGACGTCCACGACCAGCACGGACGCTCCCGCCTCGGCCAGGCCCCTGGCGCACGCGGCTCCGAGCCCGCCGGCGCCCATGACGAGCGCCTTGCGGCCGTTCAGACCGAGCCACTCCATGACCGGCCTCCGAGTTCACTCTATGAAAGTCGATTTCATTTGGGTGGCGCCGATGCTAGACCCGTGTCATCGGCGTTGTCCACGGTGCGCATCCGTACACGCTGGCGTGCTCGTGATATTCTCGCTCCTCGAAAGTAGGTTGTCTCCATGCGGCCGCCGCGGCCGCCGCCGGGAACGGTGCGAGAGAGCGAGGGGCGTGGCATGCCCGCCAGGCGACGGCAGGCCCAGAACGTGCAGGCGACCGAGGCCGGCCCCCGGCCGGAGTACCGCATCGAGGCACTGGCCAAGGGTCTCCGCCTGCTGTCGCTGTTCACCGAGCAGCAGCCGGTCTGGCGGGTCAGCGACATGGCCGCGGCCACCGGCATGCCCCTGCCGACCACCTACCGGATGGTGATGACGCTGGCCGCGGAGGGCTATCTCGTCCACCTGCCGAACGGCGACTACCGGCCCGGCGTGCGCGTGCTCACCCTGGGGACGGCCGCGCTGCGCGGTATGGACCTGGTGGAGATCGCCGCTCCCGGCCTGCAGGCGCTGGCCGAGGCCACCGGGGAGACCGTCAATCTGTGCGTGCTCACCGGCGACCAGGTGCTCTACCTGATCCGCCTGCGCAACTCCGACCTGGTGACGGCCAACATCCAGGTCGGCTCCACCCTGCCCGCGGTCTACACCTCGATCGGCAAGCTGCTGCTCGCCCACCTCGACGACGACGAGCTGGCGTCTCGTGTCACGGCCGGCTCCTTCGGCCCGGCGCACGGGCCCAACGCCAAGCTGTCGCTCGACGAACTGCGCGGGGAGCTCGCGGCCATTCGCAGGGACGGGTGGGCCATCCAGGACGAGGAGCTCGCCTTCGGCCTGCGCTCTGTCGCCGTACCGGTTCGCGACGCCTCGGGCCGGGTCGTCGCGGGCCTGAACATCGCGGTTCAGGCGCGCGACTGGTCGACCCAACGCATCATCAGAGAGCTTCGCCCGCCGGCCGCGCGGACGGGCCAGGAGATCTCCACCCTGCTCGGCTGCCCGGCCGTCTGACGGCCCGCCGCATTCGTGCCGCCTCAGCCGGCCGGGGACCGACTCCACCGGCGGCGAGATCGTGTTCGTCGGTCACCTGGGCGCCGCGATCCGCACCCCCGTCGCGGTGAGCAGCCGCCCGTCGGCGGCACGCTCGGTGGCGGCGAGTTGCGCCGCGACGGCCGCGGACACCCGGCCGGTGTCGCGCGGATCCACGGTGAAGGCGGCGTACGACGCGAGATCGGGATGGCTCTCCCGCTGGTCAGGGGTCAGCCCGCCCGCGACCGGCACCAGCCGGAGCACGTGCACGTCGCCGGTCAGCTCGCCGTCCTTGATCGCCAGGTCCCGCTTCGGCGAGTAGACCATGGCGTACCGGGCGGTGCTCAGCGGCGTGATGTCCCAGGCCAACGTCGTGCCGTCGATCCAGTGCGCCTTGACGGCGGAAAGGTCGGCATCCAGGCCGCGCCCGCCGGTCTGCGGCAGCACGTACCCCGGCGTGGCGGCCTGGATCCAGACCTCGTTGCCGTACGCGGCGAACTCCAGCACCTGGTCGTCGGGCAGGTCCTTCTCGCCGCCCTTGTGCAGGATGTAGCTGACGGCCGACGCGCCGGCCGTCAGCGGCACGGTGAAGTACGCGCCGAAACCGTCGCGGCCCGCCGGGGCCAGCGGCGTGTCCCACTCGGTCGGCTGGGCCGCGCCGCTCCCGAAGACGTGCGCGCCCCACCCCTCGTAGTCGCCGTCCGGCCGGCTGTAGTGCAGGATCGCCACATTGTCGGCGGCCGCCCTGGTGGAACGCACCGCCGTGACGCCCGAGTCGACCCATCCGTCCGGCTGCGCGGACGGCAGCAGCGACTGATCGCCGCCCGGGTCCTTCTGGTCGCCCTTGTGGATGATGAAGTTGACCGGAGCTTCGGCGTCCCTGATCGGGACCTTCCAGTAGACGCCGTATTCGTCCTGGCCGTCGGCGGGACGCGGCGCGTTCCACTCGGTCGCGGTCCCGTCGGCGAGCCCGCCGCCCCACAGGTGCAGGCCCCAGCCGTCGTACGTCTTGTCCGGCCGCCGGTAGTGGACGGTCGCGTATCCGCGCGCCTCCGCCAGGGACGTGGCCGCGTCCTCCTCGCCCTGGGCCAGCCAGATCTCGGCGTTACGCCCCGGATCGACGGTACGTGCCGCGCCGTCCGACTGGTCGCCGTTCCGCACGGTCAGGGTGACGGCGTCGGCGCCGGGCTTGAGCCTGATCCAGGCGAACCGTCCGTAGGCGTCCTGCCCGGACAGCGGCACCGGGGCGTCCGAGGCGGAGGGCTGGGCGACGTCGCCGTCGACCCGCAGGCCCCAGCCGTCGTAGTCGCCGCCGGGCCGCTGGTAGTGCACCACCAGCCAGTCGCGCCGCTGCTCGCCGGGCTCCTCCACCGGGGGCTGCGCGGCCACCGTCGCCGACGCCTTCGCCGAGGCGATCCGGCCCGCCGAGTCGCGGACCACGGCCTTGTACGTCACGGACGTCCCGGCCGCGAGGTCGCCGACGTCGTGGAACACCCGGAACGGCCGGGTGTCGTCGGTGCCCAGCACCGTCCACGGGCCGGTGCCGACCTTCGCGGCGAACGTGACCTGGTCGAAGCCGCCGCCCGGTACGTTGGCGGTGATCTCGGCCCGGCCGGTCAGCTGGTCGTCCGGCAGTGTGACGCCGATCTCGGGCGCCGCCGCGGGATGGGGGATCGGCTTTCCGGCCTGGTAGACCACCGCGGACAGCGCCGAGACGGTCATGTCCAGTGTGCGGTCGGCTCCGGTCGTCACCGGGGCGCCGCCGTTCGGGTAGATCGGGGTGAAGGCGGTCCGCGCCGAGTAAGTGGGGACCTTCACCTGCCGGGCGGCGGAGCCGTTGTTGAGAGCCACCACGTACTCGATCCGCCTGTCGGCTTCGAGCCTGGAGAAGGCGTAGACGCCGCCGTCGCTGAGCCGTTCGATCTGGGCGCCGTCACGCAGCGCCGGATGCCGGTCGGTGAGTGTGGCCAGCGCCGAGATGCCCTGGTACAGCGGATGCCGGACGACGAAGTTGTCCTGGGCGTGCGTGGCCGTGGTGCCGATCAGGTCGTCCGACAGGTAGGCGGCGGTCCGCGACGCGAACATCGAGGCGCGGGCGGCCTTGTCCCCGCCCTGGCCGGTGAACCCCTGCTCGTCGCCGTAGTAGACGACCGGCTGGCCCCGGGTGAGGTACATCAGCTCGTGCGCCAGCAGGTCGCGGCGCAGCAGCTCGGCGTCACCGGCCTGCGGGTTGTCCCGCTTGAGGAAGTAGCCGAACCTGCCCATGTCGTGGTTGCCGAGGAAGGTGGGCAGCGAGTACGCGTTCGAGTCGGCGTCGGTGTAGTAGTCGTCGGCCCGGTAGAGCGCGCTCAGCGTCGCCGCCCCGGCGCCCTGGGAGGCGTACGCCCTGGCCGCCGACTGGAACGGGAAGTCGAGCACCGCGCTCATCCCACCGGTGGTCGAATAGAGCGACGTGGTCCGCGGGTCGTCGGTGAAGACCTCGCCGAACATGAAGAAGTCCTTGTCGCCCAGCCGTTCGGCGTAGCCCTTGACGTCCGGGGCGAAGTGCCGCCAGAACTCCATGTTCACGTGCTTGGCGGTGTCGATCCTGAAGCCGTCGACGCCGGTCTCCCGGACCCAGGTGGTGTAGATGTCGGTCATGCCCTTGACGACCTCGGGCCGTTCGGTCCACAGGTCGTCCAGGCCGACGAAGTCGCCGTACTCGGAGCTCTCCCCGGCGAAGGTGGAGTCGCCGCGGTTGTGGTACATCGTCGGGTCGTTCAGCCAGGCCGGCGATTTGGTGACCCCGGGCACCGGGATCGGCGTGTAGGGGAAAGAGCCGGAGTCCACCTTCGGGAACGGTGTCGTGCCGTCGGCGTGGTCCCGGTCGTCGAACGGTCTGCCGTCGGCGTCCAGGTACGGGTATGCCTTCGTGCCGCGGTAGCCGTACTGCTTCTCGCGGTAGTCGATGCCGTCGGCGGTGTGGTTGGTGATGATGTCGAAGAAGACCTTCATGCCCCGCCGGTGGGCCTCCTTCACCAGCTTCTTCATGTCCGCGTTGGTGCCCAGGTGGGGGTCGACGCGGGTGAAGTCGGTGATCCAGTAGCCGTGGTATCCGGCGGAGGCGTTCGCCCCGGTGCCCTGGACGGGCCGGTTCTGGAACGACGGGGTGAGCCAGATGGCCGTGGTGCCGAGGCCCTTGATGTAGTCGAGTCGTCTCACTATCCCGTCGAGGTCGCCGCCCTGGTAGAAGCCGGAGTCGGTGGGGTCGAATCCGGTGGTGAGGCGGTCGCCGGCCAACCCGCCGCGGTCGTTGTCCGTGGAGCCGTTGGCGAACCTGTCGGTCATCACGAAGTAGAACCGCTCGCGGCTCAGCGCGGGCCGTTCACCGCTGCGGGCGAGCTGCCGGTCGCCCGGCTCGCTGGTACGGCTGGGGCCGCCCTTGACCGGGTGCACGGTCTGTCCATGCGGGGAGCCGTACGCGGAGGCCGGGGTGATGGGCAGGAGGGGGAGCGCGGCGACGGTCGCGGCGAGCACCGAGCCGAGCAGCCGGAACGTTGTCGGCCGTCGCCGTCGTGGGGGGTGCACGGGCACGGTGCCTCCCAGGGCATGTTCGGATTTCGTGATTTTCCGAAAGCTACAGGCGTTCCGCAAAGTCTGCAAGAACTTGCAGGACTTGTTTGTGCGGGGCTTCGCGATCTGCGGCTGCTGCCGGGCCGACCCGGGCTTCGGTCTGGTGAACCCCGGATTCCGGGTGGGTGGGCATCCCGTCGGAATCGGGGCCGTCCAGCTCTGCAAGCAGTGAAAGAATTGACAGCAAAACCGGTGTCCCGGCGGGCCATGACATGGCGCGCCACCCGCTGCACCGCACCGCCGTACCATCCACAAGGCGAGATGCGGCCTGGTGCAAGAAAGGTAAGTTAGCCGCCATGACAATGAGACTCGCCGACGTCGCCGCCCACGCGGGTGTGAGTGAGGCGACTGTCAGCCGGGTGCTCAACGGCAAGCCAGGTGTGGCCGCCGCGACACGACAGGCGGTCCTCACCGCTCTCGACGTCCTCGGGTACGAGCGCCCCGCCAAACTCCGCCAGCAACACGCCGGACTGATCGGCCTGATCGTCCCGGAGCTCACCAACCCGATCTTCCCGGCGTTCGCCCAGGTGATAGAAAGCGCGCTCGTCCTGTCCGGATACACCGCCGTGCTCTGCACCCAGACCCCCGGCGGCATCACCGAGGACGACTACACCGACCTCCTGCTCGAACGCGGCGTCTCCGGCATCGTCTTCGTCAACGGCCTGCACGCCGACTCCCGCTCCGACCGGGCCCGCTATCGCCGCCTGATCGGGCTCGGCCTGCCCATGGTCCTGATCAACGGTTACCGCCCCGACATCGACGCGCCCTTCATCTCCAACGACGACGCCGCCGCCCTCGACATGGCCGTCAGCCATCTGGTCTCCCTCGGCCACCGCAGGATCGGCCTGGCCGTCGGCCAGGAACGCTTCGTTCCCTCCATCCGGAAAATCGCCGGGTTCCGCCGCGCCATGGCCGAGTACGCCGGGGTCACCGACACCGACGACCTCGTCGTCCCCTCGCTCTTCACCATCGAGGGAGGCCAGTCCGCCGCTCAGCAGCTGCTCGACCGCGGCTGCACCGCCATCTGCTGCGGCAGCGACATCATGGCCATCGGCGCCATCCGCGGCGCCCGCCAGCGCGACCTGCGCGTCCCCGAGGACGTCTCGATCGTCGGGTTCGACGACTCCCCGATGACCGCCTACCTCGATCCGCCGCTCACCACCCTGCGCCAGCCGGTCCGCGACATGGGACTGGCCGCGGTGGAGAACCTGCTGGAGGAGATCGGCGGCGTCCGGGCACCGCGGACCGAGCTGCTGTACCGGCCCGAGCTGGTGGTCCGCCGCTCCACCGGCCCGGTCCCCGCCAAGACGGGTGACGCCAAGACGGAGGACTAGGACCACCACAGCGCCACCAGATGTGACATAGGTTTCATCGTCGGTGTACGGCAGGACCAGTGCATTAGTGATCTCCAAGTGGACGGGGCCACACTGCGCCCATGCACACAAGGACGATCACTCGGTCCGGGGCTCTGCTCGCCCTGGCCACGTTTCTCACTATTTCTGCCGGCGACCTGATCGGCGGAGACGCCGCCCATGCTGCCACCGCGACGGTGAACCCGACGCCTACGGTGAACCCGAGTGCGACGCCTACGGTGAATCCGAGTGCGACGCCTAGCGCGACGCCGACGGTGAATCCGAGTGCGACGCCTAGCGCGACGCCTACGGTGAACCCGAGCGCGACGCCTACGGTGAACCCGAGCGCGACGCCGACGGTGAACCCGAGCGCGACGCCGACGGTGAACCCGAGCGCGACGCCGACGGTGAACCCGAGCGCGACGCCGACGGTGAACCCGAGCGCGACGCCGACGGTGAACCCGAGCGCGACGCCGACGGTGAACCCGAGCGCGACGCCGACGGTGAATCCGAGTGCGACGCCGACGGTGAACCCGACCCCGAGCGCCAATCCGACGGCCGACCCGGAGCCGGTCGTGACCTTCGATCCCAAGCCGACCGAAGAGCCCTAAAGCCGGGCACGGCCGTCGCCCGGTGTGGGCGGCGGCCGCCGCCCACACCGAGTCGCGCTTTCACTTCAGGTAGGGCCCGTCAGTGCCGATCTTGCCGGGGGCCGGGTTGCCGGACAGGTTGAGCACGTAGGCACGCATGTTGCCCTTGCCGCTCAGGTTGATCGAAAGGGTTCCGCCGGTGACGGTCTTGCTGTCCCCGGTGACCGCGTCCACGTAGGTGCCGTTCGGAATGCCGGTGAAGGTGGCGTTCCCGGAGACGGTCACCAGGACGAAGCTGTCCACCGATCCGTCGGTGAACCGGCGCTTGTAGGCGATCTGGCCGGACACGTTCTCGGTGGAGTACTGGCCCTTCCGCAGGGCGGGGATCGCCCGGCGGATCTGGTTGAGCCGCTGCACATGCTTGACCAGCGGCTGGCTGAGCGTGTTCGCCACCGCGCCGGAGGCGCTGGAGACCACCCCGAAGCCGCTCGCCGTGACGTCGCCCTCGATGTTGCCGCCGTAGTACGCACGGCCGGTGTTCGCCAGCGGGCAGGTGGGTCCGCAGTCGATCTGCTTGCCCTTCTGGAACTCGATCTCCGATCCGTAGTAGAGGGTGGGGATGCCGCGGAACGTCCACATCAGGCTCATGTTCTCGGCCCAGGCGTCGGTGCCGCCGCTGTAGCGGAAGCCCGACTTGTTCGGCCCGTAGTCGTGCGAGTCGACGTAGACGGCGTTGTAGGTGGCGTCGTTGGTGCTGTCGTCGGAGTCCTTGCCGTTGTTGAAGGCGTTCTGCGCGTCCGAGAAGTTCATGTGCATGCGCATGTCGATGATGTTCATGCCGGAGAACTTCGTGTGGTCGGGCGCGTGGTAGGCGTTGCCGTTCAGGAACGCGTTGGTGCTGGTGGGCTGGTTGCCCGTTCCGAGCTGCTGCTCGTAGTTGTACTGCTCCAGCGCCGCCGCCGTGTCGTCCGCGCTGTACTCCTTGCGCTCCTTCCACGTGTAGAACTGCGCGGAGTGGTTGACCGAGCCGCGGTTCCACTTGTCGTTCACGAACGCGGCGACCTCACCGAAGACGTAGAAGTCCTTGGCCGCCTGCGCGCCGAACTTCGCGGTGATGTGGTCGTAGAGGGCGGGCAGGAAGCGGCGGTTCCAGGTGACCCGCGGGATGTGCACCGCGGTGTCCACGCGGAAGCCGTCGACGCCCATGTCGATGTACCGGTTGTAGGCGTCGATCAGGTATTTCTGGACCTCGGCGTTCTCGGTGTTGAAGTCGGCCAGGTCGTCGTGCAGCCAGCAGCTCCGCGAGTCCTCGCCCTCCCAGTTGCCGATCCAGCACTGGTGGTAGTACTTCGCCGGGAACATCCCGGAGGTCGGGCTCGGCCACTGACAGTTGTAGATCGTGTAGCCCTCCGGGCTGTAGTACCCGGTGGGTGTGCCCCAGTTGCGGCAGGTGTTGCCCGCCGGCTCCGCGGTGGACCACAGGTCGCCGTTGTACGGACGTCCCTTGGCCATCGCGTTCTGCGCGGGTGTCAGGTCCGCGTCGTCACCCTGGCGCTCCTCCATCGGGTCGTACTCGCGGCCCGGTTCCTTCTTGCTGTAGAGCCACTTCCACTGCTCGTTGAGCACGCCGTACACGGGCGGGACGAACAGGCCCTTGGCGCCCCAGCGGGAGCTGTGGTTGTAGACCACGTCCTGGAAGATCTTGATACCTTTGGCGTGCGCCTTGTTGATCAGGTCCTGGTATGTGGCGCCCGGGGTCTCCAGCCGGGTGTCGATCCGGTAGAAGTCCCAGCCGTGATAGCCGTGGTAGTCGTAGTCGGAACGGTTGAGCACCACCGGCGTGATCCAGATCGCGGAGAAGCCGAGCCCCTTGATGTAGTCGAGCTTGTCGATCAGGCCCTTGAAGTCGCCGCGGAACATCGGGTCGTCGTTGGCCGCGTTGCCGGACTTGGTGTGCTGGCCGCCGCCCCGGTCGTTGGCTGTGTCACCGTCGTAGAACCGCGCCGTCATCACGAAGTAGATGGTGTCGTCGCGCGGGTCGCCGCCCAGCGGGGCGCCCTCGGTGGGCGGCTGCGGGGCGTCGCCGGTCTTGACCGACACCGCCGCGGTGTACGCCGACGTGTTGCCGGCCGCGTCGAACGCGCGGACCTTGTAGGTGTAGGTGGTCTGGGCGTCGAGCCCGGAGTCGTTGTAGGTGACGGAGCCGGCCTGGCGGACCAGCGGCTCCTCGCTGCCCTTGACGCGGCTGATCTCGTAACCGGTGACGGCGACGTTGTCGGTCGACGCCTTCCAGGCGATCCGCACCGTCGTCCCGGTGGCGGTCGCGGTCAGCTCGGTCGGCACGCTGGGTGCGGTCTCGTCCGGCGGTTCGGGCACGCACGGTGCCGGCGCGTCGGCCCGTACGACACCGTCCCTCACGGTGGTGACGCCGAGACCGATCGTGTAGTCGGCGCCGTTGTTGTTGTCCCAGGTTCCCGACCCGTTGTTGAAGGCCGCCTTGAGCCCGGTCGCGGAGCCGAGGTCGATCGTCTTCTTGGCCCAGTCGGCGCAGGTCTCCTCGCCCATGACGACGCCGGGTACGGACGTCCACGAGCCGCCGGCCGGCTGGTAGTGGATGTTGACCGTGCTCCAGCCCTTGGTCTTCCGGTAGTAGAAGACCGTGGCCGTGGTACCCCCGGTCGGCGACGGTGAGGCCGACGGGGAAGCCGACGGAGACGGGCTCGCGGTGCCGCAGGGGGCGACGGCGTTGCCGGTGACGACGCCGTCCTGGACGGTGGTGACGCCGGTTCCGATGGTGTAGTCGCGGCCGTTGTTGTTGTCCCAGGTACCGGAGGCGTTGTTGAAGGTGACCTGGAAGGTGGTGGCGGTGCCCAGGTCGACGGTCTTCTTCTTCCAGCCGGCGCAGGCGGTGTCCATGGCGACGCCGGGGACGGCGGTCCAGGTGCCGTTGATGCCGTAGTGGATGTTCGCCGGGTTCCAACTCGTCTTGTAGTAGACGGTGGCGGTGGCCGCCGCGCTCGCCGGAGTGAACGGGATCAGGCTGAGCAGGGCGGCGGCGACGGTGAGCAGCAGTAAACCGATGCGTCTGCGTTTCATGGCGATCCTTGGAGGGGGCCTGCGGCCCGGGTGCGTCCCGCGGTGGGGACGCACCCGGATGGGGGTGGACCCGGCGTCTGGGTCGGCCGTCGGCCGGGCGGTATGCGCTCGCCGGAGGGCACCTCCGGCCGTCAGGAGCCGCAGGGATCGGCGGAGCGGGCACATCGGTGGGGAACCTCCGCGGTTCCTTGCCGTTGCCCGGAAGTTACTCAGTGGACGCTCGTTCTGCAATACCTCTGAAACTTCCAGCAAACATTTGCCGCACGGTTCGGTGAGTTAATGCACTCTTCGCGAAGTTTGTCCGGATTATCCGAGGGCTTCATGGTGGGATCTCGCGGTCATACGAGGTGGTTTCGGCAAAGATAACGAAATTGCAGTAATCACTGAAAAGTCTTTCAATCCATCTTGCAGGCGCGTAGCGTCCTGCTCACTCCAGACGGCGGCGCGTGGTGCAACCGGCCGTCCGACCCCCTGAGTGTGCAATGAGGAGAAAGACATGCGGCGAGCCTTCTCGGCCGTGACAGTCGTCGCGGCCCTCGCGCTGGCGGTCACCGCCTGCGGCGGCAGCGACAGCGGTACATCGGCCGCGCCCGCGAAATCCGCGCCGGCCGACCCCACCCAGATCAGCGGTGAGGTCACCTGGTGGGACACGACCCGCCCGGACAGCGAGGGGCCGACGT
>NZ_JADDIL010000126.1:0-15371 GCF_020826795.1 Microtetraspora sp. AC03309
CTACCACCAGGTAGGCCCCGAGACGGGGACCGCCACTTCAAGTTCTACGAGCTACGGGACAACCTCCGGTCCGGGCGACACCGTGCTTCTGCCGATGGCGCCGGCGATCGCCGTGGGGTTCGTGGGCCTGTCAGGTGTCGGTGGCCGGCTTGAGCAGGCCGGTCTCGTACGCCGCCGCGACCGCGGCCGCTCGATCATTCACCTTGAGTTTGGCGAAGATGTGCAGCAGGTGCGTCTTCACCGTCGCCTCGGTGATGAACAGCTTCGCGGCGATCTCGCGATTGGTCGCGCCTCGGGCGATGAGCCCGAGCACCTCGAGTTCCCGGCGGCTCAGCAGCGTCTGCCGTTCCGGCCTGTGCGCCTGGTGCGCCAGCACACCGGCGACGGAGGGGGACAGCACCGTCTCACCGCGGGCCGCCGCCTGTACGGCGCGGCGCAGGTCGGCGCGCGGGGTGTCCTTGAGGAGGTAGCCGGTGGCACCCTGCTCGATCGCGGGCAGGACGTCGGCGTCGTCGTCGAAGGTGGTCAGGACCAGCACGCGGACGCCGGGCATCGCCTCGCGCAACCGGCGGATGACCTCCGCCCCGCTCATCTTCGGCATCCGCAGGTCCATGAGCACGACGTCGGGGTCGGTCCGCATGGCCACGACGAGCGCTTCCGGCCCGTCGGCCGCCTCGCCGACGACCTCGAAGGCATCGTCGTCGGCGAAGATCCCGCGCAGCCCGTCACGGACGACCGGGTGGTCGTCCACGATGATCATACGAATCGGCATGTCTCACATCGCGTTTCCGGAGCGGTCAGATGATCCCGGATCCGAGGCGGCCGGGATGGCGGGAATGGTGGCGGAGATCCCTGTTCCCTGGCCGGGGGCCGTCTCGATCGCGAAGTCGCCGGCCAGCCGGGTGACGCGCTGACGCATCGCGATGAGTCCGAAGCCGCCCTCGCTCGAGGAGCTCGTCGCCTCAGTGAAGCCGGCGCCGTCGTCACGTACGTCCAGCGCCACGACGTCCTCCATGTACGACAGAGTGAGTCCGGCCCTGGTGGCCGAGGCGTGCTTGCCGATGTTGGCCAGCGCCTCCTGCGCCACCCGCAGCAGGGTGATCTCCACCTCCGCGTGCAGGGGCCGGGGGTCGCCGGTGACGGACACGGAGGCGGGTACGCCGGTGGTCTGCGACCATTTCCCGGCGATGTCGTGGAGGGCGGTGGCGAGCTGGGCCTCGTCCAGCGGCGCCGGACGCAACGCCTGAACCGATCGCCGGGCTTCGTTCAGGCTTTCTCTGGCCAGGGTGCGCACCGTGTTCAGGCGGGAGCGAGTGGCGGGGATGTCGTCGATCGTGTTGTCGGCGGCTTCGAGCTGGGTGCAGATGGCGGTCAGACCCTGCGCGATGGTGTCGTGGATCTCCCTGGCCATCCGCTGCCGTTCCCCGAGGACGCCGGCCTCGCGGGCGCTGGTGAGAAGCTGGGCCTGCAGGTGCGCGTTCTCCTCCGCGAGCTCGGCCAGCTTGGCGCCGGCCTCCCGCAACTGCGCGATCATCACCTTGCGATTCTCGTTCTGATCGCGGATGGCGTGGCTGACCAGGCCGATCGCCGAGGCGACCAGCAGCGCGACGAGGAAGGAGAAGAGCATCTGGCTCGGGGTCCGCCCTTGCTCGGGCCGGGCGACGACCAGCACACCGGCCGTCGCGGCCACCCCTCCGTACGCCCACCACCCGGGAATCAGGGTGAAGGACTGGATGAACATCGCCAGGGCCGTCACGGTGAACAGCGTGTCGATCCTGATCAGTGCCCCGATGACGGCGAGCATCACGATGAAGTAGGTGATCAGCGCCACCGGCCTCTCGATCCGGCCGGGACGCGACGTGACCATGAACCAGTGCCAGGCTCCGACGAGTGACGCCAGGGCCAGTACCTCCGGCCTCCAGTCCCGCAGCAGGGAGAAGACCGTCGGGATCAGGATGAAGAGGTACAGCAGGACGGGCCAGGCACGATCCCAGCGCGAGGCGGCGGGGTCGCCGGTGGCTACCACCGGAACGCCCTGAGGGCGACGCCGCCGGCGACGATGGATATCGCGACCATGACGCCCAGGGTAATCGGAGACATCGCGTCGCCGGCCCAGCCGTCGCGGATCGCCTGGACCGCGGGGGCCATGGGGGTCAGGTCGCCGATGGCGCGCATCGAGCCGGACATGGTCTCGCGGGGGATGATGGCGCCGGAGAGGAAGCCCATCGGAAAGAAGAGGCTCAGCCCGATCACCGTCGCGGCGCGGCCGCTGGGGACGAGCGCGCCGACGAGGAGGCCGATGGAGCTGAGGCTCAGCGCGCTGAGGATCCACGCCAGGAGAACGTTCCCCGCGTTCGCGGGTGCCGTGAGACCGTAGGCGGCCAGGCCGATGACGATCAACAGCGCCGTTCCGAGCGCGGCCAGCAGCATGTGGGCGGCCCACTGGGCGCTGAACAGCATGGTGGGCGAGGCGGGAGTGGCGCGCAGCCGCTTCAGCACCCGGCGTTCTCTGTACCCGGCCAGAGTGGCGGGGAGGATGACCAGCGCGGCCAGACCGATGACGAAGACGCTCAGCATCGGCACGGTGGCGTCGACGGCCGGCAGCCCGCCCGGCAGGGGTTTGCCGGTGCGCATCTTGACCCACAGCATGATCGCCGGGAAGGCCAGTGCGAAGAAGGCCGACATCGGATCACGCATGATCAGTTTGAGCTCGACCGCGGTGACGTTCGTGATGCCTTTCATGCCGTTTCCCTTCCGGTCAGCGCGAAGTACGCGTCCTCCAGCGAATCGGATCGTCCCTTTGTGATCAGCTCGCGCGGGCTGCCCTCGGCGATGACGCGGCCCCGGTCGATGATCGCGATGCGGTCGCACAGCGCCTCGGCCTCGTCCATGAAATGGGTGACCAGCACGACGGTGACCCCGCGCTCGCGCATGTCGCGGATCAGACCCCAGGTCATACGGCGGGCGGAGGGGTCCAGGCCCGTGGTGAGCTCGTCGAGGAAGACGACCTCCGGGTTGCCGACCAGGGCCAGCGCGACGAACAGCCGCTGCTTCCAGCCGCCGGACAGGCTCGCGAAGCCGGCGCGCTTCTTGTCCGCCAGGCCCCACTCGTCCATGAGCTCCCGCCAGTCGGCGGGCGCGTCGTAGAAGGAGGCGTACATCCGTAACGCCTCACCGACTTTGATCGCGTCGGGCAGGGCTGCCTCCTGCAGCTGGACACCGATGCGCTGCGCCAGCTCGCGCCGGTCGCTCTGCGGGTCCAGCCCCAGCACCCGCAGCGTGCCGCCGTCCCGCCGCCGCAACCCCGACGCGCACTCCACGACCGTGGTCTTCCCCGCGCCGTTGGGGCCGGCGATTCCGAAGATCTCGCCGCGCTCCACCTTCAGGGAGACGCTGTCCAGCACTCTGCCGGACTTGTAGCTTTTGCGTAGGCCCTCGATCTCGATGACTGTCATGTTCTGAGAATCACCGGCGGGCGGCGCTTCCGAAATCAACCGAACGGTTGATGGGGTCGGCCCATCACCGATCGTCGGTCAGCGCTTGACGGCCCGCAACACGACGAACTTCGGGTCGCTGGCGACGACCTCGCAGTTGCCGAAAAGTCGGCGTAGCTTCACGTGGTATCCGAGGTGCCGGTTGCCGACCACCCACAGTTCCCCGCCCCGGCGGAGCGCGGCCCGCGAACCGTGGAACATGCGCCAGGCCGTCGCGTCGGTCGTCGCCCGGTGCGTGTGGAACGGCGGATTGTTCATCACCAGGTCCACCGTCCCGGCCGGCACGCCCGACATGCCGTCGGCCGCCAGGAACTCCACCGGAGAGTCGACGTTCGTCGAGCACGTGGCCTCCGCGGAAGCCAGCGCCTGGTAGGACTCGTCGATGAAGAGCACCTCGGCTTCGCTGTTCTCCAACGCCATGGCCATCCCGACCACTCCGTTGCCGCAGCCCAGGTCCACGACGCGCTCACGGCCACGGCGGTGAGGAAGGTTCCGCAGGAAGAGGCGGGTGCCGATGTCGAGGCGGTCGGCGCAGAAGATGCCGGCGTGGTTGGTGACGGTCAGGCCCGAGGCCGCTCCGACGCCCTCCGGGAGCGCGTAGCGTCGGGGCCACGGGTTGGCGCCCGGGGTGAGCCGAGGATCCGGGGAGCAGAAGATGAGCCGGGCCTTCTTCGCCGCCAGTGACGTCCTGGTCGGCCCGAGGATCTGTTCGAACAGCCTGAGGGTCGAGGTGTGGATCTCGGTGACCATTCCCGCGCCGACGACGACGGTGTCCGCGTGCACGTGGGGTGCGAGGCGGTGCAGTTGGTCCTCCAGGAGTGCGAGGCTCTTGGGGACCCGGATCAGCAGCACGTCGATCCGGTCCGGGGGAGTGTCCCGGGTCGTCAGGAGTCGCGTCGGGTCCGCGTCGACGCCGTTGCGTGTCAGGTTCGCCCGGGTCGCTTCCCTGGCGAGGAAGGAGTCGGTGATCTGTACGGGACGGTGATCGGCGATCGCGGTGACCAGAGCGCCCCATCGGTCGCCCAGCACCACCACGCGGCCTGACAGGTCGGTCGGCCGCTCGCCGTCGATCCCGTCGAGGTGCCGCAGCAGGTACTCGTCCGCGGCGTCCCAGGCGCGAAACGGGTCGCGGGGATCCTCGGGGAAGCGGGCGAGGTCGAAGTCACCCCTCGACGTCGTCAAACGGTTCATTGCGCTGCCAGGCTAGCGAGTCACGCGACGCGCGAGGTAATCCGGCGCCTTGGCCGGGGACCTGGTCGGGCCTGCTCGCGTCGCCGGATCAGGGGAGCGAGGCGGGCAGCCCGAAGGGCGTGAAGTGGTCGGGGCCGAGGAACGAGGTGATCTCGGCGATGCGCTCGCCGCGCAGGGTCAGCACGTTGATCGACCAGGCGAGGTACGCGCCCGCGTCGTCGTTCCAGAGGTAGCAGCTCACGGCGGGCTGGCCGTTCGCACTGGTCGGGAGGTGCCGCCAGGAGCCACATCCGGTCAGCGGGACCCGTACGGCGAAGTCGGCGACGGCCTCCAGGCCGTGGTACCAGGACGCCAGCGGCGGCATCGACCAGGTGACGTCCTCGGTCAGCAGCGCGACCATGGCGCCGGCGTCGCCGCGTTCGAGCGCGGTGCAGAACCCGGCGACGATCTCCCGCACGCGGGTGTCGCCCGCCTCCCGCAGCGTCCGCTGCTGGGTGCGGGAGGGAACCTTCTCCGCGACGATCCTGCGAGCTCGCGCCAGGGCGGAGTTCACCGACGTGGTCGAGGTGTCCATCATGGTGGCGATCTCGGCGGCGGAGAAGCCGAGGACCTCGAAGAGCAGCAGCGCCGCCCGCTGGTTGCCCGGCAGGTGGTGCAGGGCGGCGACGAAGGCGAGCTCGACGGCCTCGCGCTGCTCGTAGCGCGCGTCGGGGGCGAGCGGGCCGTCGCCGAGACCGGCGTCGGCGTAGGGGCCCAGCCAGGCGACGTCGACGAGCGGCGCGTCGCCGACCACGGCGCGGTCGCTGGACGGGCCGAGGTCGACCGGCAGTGCCCGCCTGCCGCGGGCTTCGACGCTGTCCAGGCAGGTACGGGTGGCCACGGTGTAGAGCCACGAGCGCAGCGAGCCGCGGCCCTCGAAGCGCGCGAGCCCCCGCCACGCCCGCAGCAGGGCGTCCTGCAGGGCGTCGTCGGCGTCATGGGTCGAACCGAGCATCCGGTAGCAGTGGGCGTGCAGTTCCCGGCGCAGCGGCTCCACGAGACGGGTGAACGCGCCGCCGTCCCCGCCACGCGCCAGCGCCAGGTCGGGATCCTCGGCGCCCTCCGCCGCGGTGTTCACGGACCGTGCGGAAGAAACGTCGCTCACGAGCGACGATTCTGCCCCACGGCGGGAGTCTTCCCTTCGACCGGCCGTTACCGCCCCACGAGAAGGACGCCCATGACGTCGACCGGACGCCGTGCCGGGCCCGCATGGTTCACCCGCGGGGCGGACGGCTCTCGCGGACGCGAGAGCGGGGCATGACCGATGACAGGAGACAGAGCAGCATGACCGAGACGGATCCGAAAGCGGATCTTCACCACTACCTTCAGGATGCCCGCGACGCCCTGCTGTGGAAGCTGGAGGGGCTCTCGGAGTACGACATCCGCCGCCCGATGACGCCGACCGGCACCAACCTGCTGGGGTTGGTCAAGCACCTGACCACCGTCGAACTGTTGTACTTCAGCTACGCGTTCGACCGCCCCTTCGCTGATCCGCCGTCGTGGTTCCGGAAGGACGCGGAACCCAACGAGGACCTGTGGGCCACCGCCGAGGAGTCCCGCGCGTACATCGTCGAGACGTACCGGCGGGCGTGCGCGCACTCGGACGGCACGATCGACGCGCTGGGACCGGACGCCGTCGGTCACCTGCCGTGGTGGCCGGCCGAGCGTGGCGCGACCACGCTGCATCGGGTGCTGGTGCACGTGATCGCCGAATGCCACCGTCATGCCGGGCACGCCGACATCGTCCGGGAGTCGATCGACGCGGTGGTCGGGCTGCAGGACGGCAACGCGTTCATGGCGCCTGGCGACCGGACCTGGTGGGAGGACTACCGGAACCGGCTGGAGCGTGTGGCGCAGGAGGCGGGCCGGAGCTGAACCCACCTCCGCCGCCGCTCATGGGCGATAAATGAGTGGCGGCGGACGGCATGCGAGGAATTGACTGGGGCGATCTTCATCGAGGAGCTCCATGATCATGATCTCGGCCGCGTCCGGTGCGCTCGGACGCCTGGTCATCGACCGGTTGTCCACCCGCACCGACGTGGTGGCCGTCGTACGCGACCCCGCACGAGCCCCGCAGGGCGTCCAGGTACGGCGAGGCGACTACGACGACCCGGCATCTCTTCGTGCGGCTTTCGAGGGGGCCACCCGGCTCCTGCTGATCTCCTCCCCGGAGTTCGATCCGGTTCGCAGGATCAGCCAGCATCTGGCCGCTGTCGCGGCTGCCGGTGATGTCGGCGTCGGCGCCATCGCCTACACCAGCTTTCTGGGCGCCGGCACCACCGCCACGGGCGTCACCGAGGCACATCACGCCACCGAGAAGGCCATACGCGACAGCGGCCTGCCGTACACGATGCTGCGCCATCCCTACTACAGCGAGGCGTTCGTTCCGCGGGTCTCCAGGGGAGAGCTGACCAGCAGCACCGGCGGGCGCGGGCTGAACACCGCGTTCCGGTCCGACCTGGCCGAGGCCGCGGCGAACGTGCTGACGGGTCAGGGGCACCTCGGCCGGGCCTATGACTTCACCGGCCCGCTGTGGAGCTGTCCGGAGGTGGCTGACGCGCTCGGCGTGGCCTACCGCGAGGTGCCCGACGCCGGGCCTGGGCCCATGAGCTGGCTCAACGCCCAGGTGCGCGCGGGTGACCTGGAATACCAGAGCGGCGACCTGGAGCGGGTGCTCGGCAGGCCGGCCGAGTCCGTGCTCGCCCGGCTGAAGAGCCACGGCGAACAGCGGTGCGACTTCTGAAGAACCGCCGGAGGACACGGGCCCCGACGGGCAGGGTCCGACCGTCGAAGGACACAGGATTCGGGACGCCAGCGATCAGGTCATCCGCGCATGCCGAACAGGAACCGGGTCAGCCGGGTCCGGCGCACCAGCAGGTCGTACGCGACGACGGTCAGGGTGAGCGAGACCGAGACGATCGCGACGTACTTGACCAGCATCGGGGCGTCCCAGCGGACCACGCCGTACGCGACCGCGATGACGATCGGCTGGTGAAGGATGTACAGCGGCAGGACGGCGGTGGTCAGGTAGGCGTACATCCGCCTCCCCACGCCGGGCCCGGGAGCCAACCCGGGGCGCGATCCGGTATCCGATCCGGGTTCCGGCGCGGGGCCGGGCGGCGGAGCCGACGTGGAGACGGGGGCGGCGTCTTCCCCGGGAACCCGGGCGGATCGGCGGCGGTCGAGAAGGCCCAGGATCGCGACGAGGCAGCACCATCCGGCGGCGCCGTACAGGACGCGGACGACGATCGCGAGCGCGGTCATGTCCGTGAAGGGGTCCGCGCCGGGGGCGTCGCCCGCGATCAGGAAGCCCGGCATGCCGATCATCAGCAGGATCAGGGCGGACACGGCGGCCGGGATCGCGTCGCGGCGCATCACCGACCGGAAGCGGTCGTCGGAGGCGAGCACGAACCCGTACAGGAAGAACAGCAGGTAGGCCCAGCGGTTCCAGCCGGCGAACTGCTCCTCCATGCCCACCAGGGCGGTGATCAGTGCGATCGGGACGGCCGGGAGCAGCAGCACGGCGCCACGCGGGCGCATCGCCGCGGCCAGCCGCTCGCGGATCCGGCGACCGCGGTCGCGGGGCAGCCAGCGCGCCAGCGGCGCGAGCAGGAGCGCGTACGCGAGCAACATCACCACGAACCACAGGTGTCCGGACTCGAAGTACTCGCCCCGCACGATGAAGGGGAACTCCGACAGGTCCAGGCGCACGTCGAAGAACCGCGGCAGGAATCGCAGGTACGACTCGTGGTAGGCGGGGTCGGCCCGCAGCCGGAGCCACTGCGGCACCGGGAGGAGCGTCAGCGTCGCGACGACCAGGGGAACGCCGAGCCGCAGCAGCCGCTCCACGGCGAAACCGGCGGCACCGCGGCGACGGAGTGAGTGCCATGACCCGAGGCCGGCGATGAGGAAGAGCGTCGGCATCGCCCACACGACGGCCAGACCCGCGCCGATCATGGTTGCTTCGGTGGTCTCGGCGTTCTTCACGTAGTAGTCGTCACGCGTGTCGAAGACCAGCGCCGAGTGGAAGAAGATCAGCCCGACCACCACCAGCGCGCGGATCGCGTCCAGTTCCGGCCGCCGCTGTGGCCTCGCCGTAAGGGGTGGATCGATGTGCGACGCCGTCATCCCGCCTCCGCCGCCCTGCGTGACAGCCGGTTGCCGCCGTGCGTGACAAGGTCAGTCTGGGACCTCTCGGCGGCGTGCGCCAGTCTGTTGATCCATCTCTGGGTGGATGAGTCCGGGGTGCTCACCGCCGTCAGTCGCGGAAGTCGTCGGGACCGCATGGCGATTCTGACGCGGCCCGGCAACTTTTCTGACGATTCGTGTCTCTCAAGGGTATGGAATCCAAGATTTATTGGGAGAAGGCCGGAGCGGCGGCCGGCCTCTCCGGTCACTGTGAGCCGGGCCGGGCGTTCCCTCGGCTGCGAGGGGACGGCGCCTCGCCGATCTGTCACCTGCCGAGGGAAATACCGTGCGCGTTCATCTAGGCGTCGCGGCCAAGCGCGCGAATACCCCGGTGCCACCCGTGGCGCTCACCGCGGCTCGCGAGGGCATGGCGCGAGCCTTTCCGGTGCCCGTCGCGACCGTCGTCGCACAGGAATGGCGTTCCAGCCATGGCGACATTTCCCTGCTCTCCTGGTCGAACGAGCCCGACGAGCACGGACTGCCACTGATGGTGCGAGGCAACGGCCGAGTCGCGGGCGTCACCGGGCATCTCAGCAGACCGGCGGACGCTGATCAGCTGCTCGCCGCCTCCCGCCTGGGCGAGGTCGTGAACCGTACCGGTGGCTGTTTCTCGGTTCTTCGTGCCTGCGATGACGATCTGGCCGCCGCCACGGGCAGCACGGGAGCGTGCCCGTTTTACTACGCGGAGACTCCGGACGTGCACGTCATCGGTAATCGCGCGTTGCTGGTCCACCTGGTGGCGGGGGCCGCCCGGGGCGGATCGGCGCGGCCCGAGATCGTCTGGGATGTGCCCGCTCTGCAGTCGATGGTGCGGGTGGGCTATTTCATGTCCGATGAGACTCCGTTCGACGGCGTCACCACGTTGCCGTCCGCCGCGGAGATCAGGATCGTGAACGGCCGCCGCGCCGTCACCGTGGCCCCGGTTCCGCGAGCGCGTCCCAGACCGACGTCCAAGCGCGGCATGCGCGCCCAGGTCACCGAACTGGCCGACGCGCTGCTCGCCGCCGTTGCGCCACTGCTCGGTACCGCCGAGCCGGTAAGGCTCTCGCTCACGGGCGGCCGCGACAGCAGGCTTCTCGCCGCTCTGCTGTACGGCGCGGGCATTCCCTTCACGACCACGACCACCGGGAACGACGGCGACCCCGATGTGGTGCTCGCCCAGCGTGTCGCAGCGGCCTTGGGGGTCGACCACCGGATCCACCGGCCGAAACGGTCGGCCGATGGCGCGAGCATGCTCGTCCAGCATCCGCTGGTCCGCACGCACAACGTTCTGTACGCCTGCGAGGGGATGCTTTCGGCGTACGAGAACGTGCCGGGTCCGGCGCGATTCGATCCCACGCCCCGGATGTCCGGGCACGGCGGAGAGATCCTGCGCGCAGGTTTCCTCCACAACCAGGAAGATCTCACCCAGAAGGCGGTCAGGCGCCGGGTGGAGGGCTTCTTCGGCAAGAACGCCGATCTGCTGACTAAGGAGGCCAAGGACCACGCCCGCGCTTCGGCGGCACCGTGGCTGGAACGTTGCGGAGAAAGCCCGGCCGAGGTGCTCGACCACATCTACCTCATGTACCGCGTCGGCCGATGGCATGCCGCCTCGCGCGCTTCGCTGCTTCGCGTGAGTAATCCCGTTCCGCCGTTCCTCGACAACCGGGTCGTCCAGACCGCTCTGAGCATCGATCCGTTGTGGCGGCGTTCCGAGGACGTCATATACAAGCTGATAGACGTCTTCGCGCCACAACTACGCGACATCGCCGTAGAGGGCAGGCCGTGGCGTTTCGAGGTGGAGAGTTCCGATCACGATTTCGTGAATCGTGTCCGGCGTCGATTGCGGGTGCGTGGGCACCGTGCCACTGGTGGCGGAAACGGCCCTCGTCACCGCTCTGATGGGCGCGTGGACCGCGACGGGAACGACAGGAAGCCCTGGAACTGGCGGTTGAACCCCTCGGAGGAGCTGGCCCGCCTGCTGCGAGCGGGCATCACCGATCCACGGGAGGCGCCGGCGAGCGACGGATTGGCACGCATCGTCGACGACGACGGGCTGGCGGGATTGTTCGCCGCCTTTCCCGAACGGCGCATGGACGTGACCTGGAATCTGTACACGGTTTCGATGATGATGACGGACGCGTTCTCGGACGCCTCGCCTCCTGAATTCGGGCCGTTGGAGATCCCCCGTCCGGGGTGAGAACGTGCCGCCGCCGGTGGAATCCACCGCACCCGGCGTCTCGGCCCGGCCCCTGGGCCGAGACGCGAACACCCCCTTCGAGATGCCGTTCGTCGAATCCAGGCCCGTGAACGGGATCTCCGCGCCTGGATTCGGCTCGTCGCGTGCGCGGCTCGTTGCGCGATGTGTGGACCCGGCTCATCGCGTGCCCGGTTCATCGCGCGACGCCCGGAGTCGGCTCAGGTGAAGACGGACACGCGGGTGCGGTGGTGTCGTGGTGTCTCGATCTCGTCGATCACCGCCACCGCGAGGTCCGCGTACGACAGATGCGCGGACGCCGACTCCGGCACGGTCTCTCCTCCGATCCGGTAGCCGCCGGTCCTGGGGCCCGCCGCGTCAAGCAGCGCGGGCGGGGTGAGCATGAGCCAGTCGATCGCCGTGTCCGCCGCCCGGAGCCGGTCCAGCCCGGCGGTGTGCGCTACGGCGAACGGCCGGATCGCCGGCGGGAAGGCCGAGGGGTCGTCCATCACCGGGCGCTCACTGGCGTCCTTGAGATTCGCGAACAGGCCGATCGCGACGAGCCGGGGCACGCGCACGTCGGCCAGGCCGGCGAGCAGGGCGTCGGCCGCCTTGACGAAGAACTCGGGGTCGAGGTCGGCGAAACCCTGCTCCGGCCCCGAGAACGGACTCACCGCGTGGACCGCGGCGTCGTGGTCGCGGGCGATCGTGGAGATCGCCCGCGCGTCCGTGATGTCGCCCCGCACCACGTGAACGCCGTCCGCCGTGAGGTCGCGGTACTTGTCCGGGTTCCGCACCACGGCGGTGACGCGGTGTCCGCGTTCGACGGCCTCGGCCGTGACCGCCCGTCCGGCTCGGCCGCCCGCTCCGAAGATGACGATGCCGTTCATGTCACTCCCATCCAGCCATGTGTCGCTGCCGGAAATGACGGTATCCATCGGATACTGGTTACCTCAAAGATACTGGGGTAGCCTCGCGGCCATGGCCGAACCGTTGGATCCCGAGATGTTCGACCCTGTCTGCCCGTCCAGCGCCATGCCGATCCAGATCGGAGACAGGTGGACCGCGATGGTCGTGCTCTGTCTCGAAGGCGGCCGCCGGCGCTTCAGCGAGTTGCGCGGGCCGTTGCGCGGGATCACGCCGAAGGTGCTGACCCAGACCCTGCGAGCGATGGAGCGCGACGGCCTGGTGACCCGCACCGCGTACGACGAGAATCCGCCACGGGTCGAGTACGAGCTGACCGATCTGGGGCGCACTCTGCTGACCCTCATCGCGGCCGCGCGCGCCTGGAGCGCGGACCATCTCCCCGCGTTGCTCGAAGCTCGCAGGGCGCATGACTCGTCGCCGCGCTCGTCCCTATTGCGGTAGGTCCTCGTCCGCGGGACCGGCGTCGGCGCCGTCGACGAACGCGAGGACGCGGGCGTTGACGCGGTCGGGGAACTCGCCGTTGATGGCGTGTGAGGCGTCCGGCCACAGCTCGACGGCGCCTCGGGAGAGCAGCTGGCGGGCGCGGCGCGCGGCCTTGCGCGGATTGTGGATGATGCTGCGCCCGGCGATGAGGGCGAGCACCGGCAGGCCGACTCCGGCCACCTGGTCATCGGTGGGATACGTCGGCACGGGCAGGAACGTGGTGAAGTCGCGCATCCCGGCCGAGATCAGGTTCGCGACCGGTAGGTCGCCGGTGGCGTCGGCGCCGCCGGAGATCCAGCTCAGCAACCACCGGCGCCAGGACTCGGGGAAGAACGGGACGAACGCGCCCAACGAGACGACGACGGCCTTCCAGGTGATCCGGCCGAAGAGGTTGGCGGGGTCGAGCAGGCTCACGGAGGCGATCCGGTCCGGGGCGTGCACGGCCAGATTGAAGGCGGTCCACCCGCCGATGGACACGCCGAGGAGGTACACCCGGTCGTGGCCGAGCCGGGCGAGGACGTCCGCGAGCCAGTCGGCCTGGTCGGCGGCGCTGGTGAGCGGCCGTGTCTGCACCGAGAGTCCGGGCTCGCCGAGCAGGTCGAGCGCGTAGACGGGCCGGTGTGCGGCGAGATCGGCGAGGTTGGACGCCCACATCGGGGTGGACGCGGTGCGACCCGGCAGCAGGAGCAGCGGCACGCCGTCGCCGGCCCCGAAGCGGTAGACGCGCACCGTTCCGAAGCGGGTCTCCGCGTCCCACGTCTGAGCGGGCCGGGGAAGGTCGGCCATGGCTCTGTCGTACGCCTCCCGATAACGCGTGTAGGCCGACGGGTCGCGGAAGTGGCCGAGGCGCCGCCGACGGTAGGTGGCTCCGATGTTGGGTGTCACGAGGTCGTTCACGTACGGGGCCTCCGTCCGGATTTCGCGATACGATCGTATTGTATTGATATCACGATACGGTCGTATCGCCAAAGGGGAGGGTGGGTCGTGCCCAAGCAGGTCGATCACGCGGCGCGGCGGGCCGAGATCGCCCAGGCCGCGCTCAGGCTGTGCGCACGGGACGGTCTGGCCGGGGTGAGCATCGGACAGGTCGCCCAGGAGGCCGGCATCTCCAAGGGGCTCGTGCAGCACTACTTCGCCGGGAAGAGCGACCTGCTGCGCGCGAGCGCGCACGTCCTCCGGGAGGAGGTCGAGCGGCATATGCGCGAGGCGGTGCGCGGTGCCCACGATCCGCTCGACACGCTGCGGCGCGTGCTGCTCGCGATCGTCGGGCTGGGCGAGAGCGCTCCCGTCCTCCTGCTCGCGGGGCACGCGTTCCTCACGCTCTCCGCCGCCGACCCGGACGTGCGCGAGCTGTACCGGACGGGCGGCGACGCCACCCACCGCGCGATCGTCGCGCTCGTGAGCGCGGCGCGGCCCGGCCCCGGCGTCGATCCCGAAGCGGAGGCCCACGCGCTGCTCGGCCTCGCCCGCGGCCTCGCCGACGCCGTTCTGGTCGGAGAGGTCGGCACCGCGGACGCGGCCTCGGTCCTCGACTATCACCTTGGCCGGATCCGCTCGTCGGCGACTGGTAGGGCCCTCGACGAGGCAGCGGCGCCTGGCGGCCACCGATATCCGCCTGCCGGGGACCGGCGTCGTCCTGCGTGAACGGGCGGGTGACCCCATGGTGGTCACCTCGTACCGTCTCACCGAGAGGAAGGAACCGATTCCGTATCTGCGGGAGTACGGAGGAAAACCGGTTCTCCCCGAAGCCTGAGTACTGGTGGGTCTCGGTCTCTCCCGGGGGTTCACAGGCACGTGGAGCCCACAGCTTCCGTGGTGATCGACGCTGTTCGCGTATGGATCTCGTGGATCGGCGGCTGAGCCTGGTGAAAAAGGCGTCGTCATTAGGAACGAAGCCTTCCGCATTGGTTTGTAGCGTCTTCGATGAAGCGCGAACGAGCCAAGGGAGATTTCCATGACGATCCTCGTGACCGGAGCCACCGGAACCGTCGGCCGCCACGTGGTGGACGAGCTCATCCGCGACGGCCGGCGGGTGCGCGCCCTGACCCGTGATCCGCGCAGGGCGAACCTGCCCGCCGAGGTGGAGGTCGTGGCGGGCGATCTCACCGTGACGGACAGCCTCGTGCCCGTCCTGGACGGTGTCACCGCGGTCCACCTGATCACCTTCGGGGGAGACGACTACGCGATGCTGCCGAACGGGCAGGAGATCGTCGACCTGGCGGTCAAGGCCGGGGTGCGCAAGGTGACCGTCCTGGGAGGCTGGGACGAGGGGACGCTGGAGCCCGCCGTGAGGGCCGCCGGCGACCTGGACTGGACCTTCGTCCGGCCGACCGAGTTCATGTCCAACGCCCTGCAGTGGGCCGAGCCCATCCGCGCCGAGGGCGTGGTGCGGGAGCCGTTCGGCGACGCCACCACGGCCATGGTCCACGAGGCGGACATCGCCGCGGTGGCGGCACGCACGCTGGTGGAGGAGGGGCACGCGGACCGGGTCTACGGCCTGACCGGCCCCGCGCGGCTGACCACCCGCGACAAGGTCCGCATCATCGGCGAGGCGATCGGCCGGGAGATCGGCTTCATCGAGCTCACCGAGGAGCAGGCGCGGGAGAGGATGGCCGCCGACGGCCGGCCGGACGAGCTGATCGACTTCCTCATCAACGTCTTCGGCAACGTGCCGGAGGAGCCCAACATCGTGAACTCCAACGTCGAGAAGGTGACCGGCCGGCCGGCGCGCACGTTCGCCCAGTGGGCCGCCGAGCACGCCGACGCTTTCCGCGCCTAGAAGACCGCTGAAGATCTTGGTCTAAGTCTGTCGTGCATGGGTGGGTGCCCTGCGGTTAGGCGGTGGTCGACTCAAGGGTCCAGACGCCGCCGGT
>NZ_JADDIL010000127.1:0-14384 GCF_020826795.1 Microtetraspora sp. AC03309
GATCAAGCGTTCCCTGATCGCCTACGACCACTAAGCGCGACCGAAGCCCTTGGACTCAATCATCTAGTGACCGGGGGCCGTGAGGAGATAGCAGGCGATCGCCGCCGCGGCGGCGACGTTGAGCGAGTCGATCTCCCTGCTCATCGGGATCCGCACGGCCTGGTCGGCCTCGGCCAGCCAGCGTGACGACAACCCGTCGCCCTCTGAGCCGAGCAGCAGCGCGTTCCGCCCGCCGGTGAACGCGCCCTCGATGGGGACGGCGTTCTCGGCCGGGGTGAGCGCGAGCAACCGGAAGCCGTGGTCGCGGAGCTCCTCCAGGCCGTCGTGCCAGTCCGTCAACCGCGCGTACGGCACGGAGAAGACGGCGCCCATCGACACCTTGACCGAGCGCCGGTAGAGCGGGTCGGCGCAGCGCGGCGACAGGACGATGGCGTCCACTCCGAGCGCGGCGGCGCAGCGGAAAATCGCGCCGACATTGGTGTGATCCACCAAATCCTCCAGCACGACGACGTGCCGGGCACCGCGCAGCACCTCGGCGACCGCGGGCAGCTCGCGCCGCTCCATCGAGGCCAGCGCGCCGCGGTGCACCTGGAAGCCGGTGATCCCCTCCATGACCTCGTCGGAGACGAGGTAGACGGTGACGCCGCCCGTGTCGCCGCCGGTGAGGTCGGAGAGCCCGTCCAGCCACTTGGCCGTCATCAGCATGGAGCGGACCTGATGGCCGGCCGCTATCGCGCGACGGATGACCTTCTCTCCTTCGGCGAGGAACAGGCCCCGCCCGCCTTCGAGGCTCTTGCGCAGATCGACATCGCGCAGCCGTACGTAGTCGGCGATGCGGGGATCCGTGATGTCTTCGACGGGAATGACCACCCGCCAAGGGTACGGCGCGCACCACCCCATCCGGCCATTGTCGATCACCTACGGTGATCGGCGCAGCAAAATGAGTGTTTTGCCCCCTTAATACTTCCCAGTAGTGTTCCGTAAGCATTCCCAGGATCTCCCCTGAAAAGAGGACACCGTGGGCGGACGCCACCGCACAGACGAAACCGACGGCGGGCACGACCCGTACAAGGAGTCGCGCCGCCGCCGCGCGAGCCGCGGCATGGTGTTCGCGCCCCTGGCGGGAGCGGTCGCGCTCGCCGTGCTGTGCGGCGTGGCCGCGTACGTCGTGGTGAACAAGGACCAGGACTGCACCGGGGACAAGATCGGGCTGTCCGTGGTGGCCTCGCCCGACATCGAACCGGCGGTCACCAAGGTGGCCGAGAAGTTCGGCCAGGCGGGCCGGACGGTCGGCGGCAGATGCGTCACCGTCTCGGTGAAGGCGGCGCAGTCGGCCGGGGTCGCGGGCGCGCTGTCCGGCGGCGGCGCCGCCTCCGGGAAGATCGACCCGGATGTCTGGGTGCCCGACTCCAGCCTGTGGTTGTCCGGCGCGGAGCTGAAGGCGTCGGGCAGCGCGGCGCACTCCCCCGTGGTTCTCACCACGTCCAAGACGGGCGCGGAGAAGCTCCAGGCGGCGTTCAGCCCGGCGAGCTGGACCGGCCTGATGAGCGCGGCGAACGCCGCCAACCCCGACGGGCTGGCGAAGAAGGTCCGGGTGCTCGCGCTCGACCCGGCGCAGAACGCCGCCGGGCTCGGCGCGCTGCTCGCGGGCTCCTCCGTGCTGAAGTCGGGGGGCGGCAACGAGGAGTTGCTCGTGGGAGTGCTGCGCCAGCTCTCCGAGTCCACGGTCTCCTCGCCGGACAGCCTGTTCGCCACGCTGACCAAGGCCGCCGCGCGCATCCCGGTCGGCGTCGCCTCCGAGCAGTCGGTGTGGGCGTTCAACACGACGTCCCACCCGTCGAACCCGGCCGTCGCGCTCTATCCGGCGGAGGGCACGGTCAGCCTCGACTACCCGATCGTGATCACGTCCAAGGACGCCGCGGTGCGTGAGGCGGCCAAGGCGTTCAGCGCCGAGCTGACCTCGGCGGCGGGCCGCAGGATCGTCCAGGACCACGGCTTCCGTACGCCGCAGGGCAAGGGCGGCGACGCGCTCGCACCGGAGAACGGCGTCAACGCCAAGAGCCCGGCCGAACTGCCGCTCCCGGACCGCGCGACGGTCACCAAGCTGAGCCAGGCGTGGCACCAGATCAAGCTCGGCACGAAGCTGCTCGCCCTGGTCGACGTCTCGGGCACCATGGCCCTGCCCGCCGACAACACGGGCGTCAGCCGGATGCGGGCCATCGGCAACGTCGCCATCGAGGGGCTGAAGCTGTTCCCGGACAAGGCCGAGGTGGGCACCTGGGCCTTCTCCGAGAACATGCGCGGCCAGGGAGTGGACTGGAAGGAGGTCGTGCCGATCGGGCCGCTGGCGCAGCAGATCGACGGCGTCACCCGGCGGGAGCTCATCGCCCAGGCGATGCGGAACGTCCAGGCCATCCCGACGGCCAACACCGGGCTGAACGACACCCTGTGGGCCGCCTACCAGAAGATGACCAAGGACTACGAGGCGGACAAGGTCAACACGATCATCCTCTTCACCGACGGCGTCGGGAACGACGACCCCAACGGCGGGATCTCCAACGCCGGGATCCTGAAGCGGCTGAAGGACGCCTACGACCCCAAGCAGCCGGTCAACATCCTGATCATCTCGTTCAACACCAACACGGACGAGGATCGGGCGCAGATGACCGCGATCGCCAAGGCCACGGGAGGCGCGGCGTACTTCCCGCAGACCGTCCTGGAGATCCGCAACATCTTCCTCAAGGGGATCGCCCGGCGGCTCTGCGCGCCCAACTGCGGCACCGCCCAGCGCTGAACAGCACTCGGGGCGCTGGGAGGCCGGTCACCGCTGGCACGCCGACATCGAGGCGCTGCGCGTCATCCGCGCCCATCTCACCACGACCTAAGGCATCCTTCCACCGGTCACCGTGTAGGCGCCACCCGCCGCCGCGGTGAAGGTGACCGCCGCACCGTCACGGGTGTGCCGCACAGAGTGTCCCTGGGCGTCCAGCAGGTGATGGGGGCCGCCGAAGATCGCGTTGCGCACGGTCAGCGGTCCCGCCGCGCCCGTGCGCAGGACGATCTCCGTGACGGCGCCGTCCTTCCACAAGGCGTCGACGGTCACGTCGCCGCGTGCCCGCAGCCCGGAGTACGAGCCGGTCGGCCAGGCGGCGGGCAGCGCGGGCAGCACGTCGACGGAGGAGTGCCGGCTCTGCAGCAGCATCTCCGCGATACCCGCGGTGGCGCCGAAGTTGCCGTCGATCTGGAACGGCGGGTGGGTGTCCCACAGGTTCTCCAGCGTGGAGGTCCTGAGCTGCTCGCCCAGCATCGTGTGGGCGTGGTCGCCGTCGAGCAGCCGCGCCCAGAAGTTGATCTTCCATGCCTTGGACCAGCCGGTGCCGCCGTCGCCGCGGGCGGTCAGCGAGACCTCGGCCGCCTCGGCCGACGGGGTGCCCGCGGTGATCTGCCGGCCCGGGTGCAGCGCGAACAGGTGCGAGACGTGCCGATGGTCGTCGGTCCTGCCGTCCCAGTCGCTCTTCCACTCCTGGAGCTGGCCCCACGAGCCGACGCGCAGACCGGGATCGAGCGTGGCCAGCGCCCGCCGTACCTCGGGCTCGTCGGTGCCGAGCGCCTCGGCCGCCTCCAGCACGTTCGTGAACAGGTCGTGGACGATCTGCTGGGACATCGACGCGCCGGCGGAGAAGTCACCGTGCTCGGGCGAGTAGCTCGGCGAGACGACGAGCGTCCCGTCGCGCGGGTCGGTGTGCAGGTTGTCCACCCAGAACTCCGCGGCGGCCTTCATCACGGGATAGGCGGTCTCGCGCAGGTAGGTCAGGTCGCGGCTGAAGCGGTAGTGGTCGTACATCTGCTGGGTGACCCAGGCGGCGGCCTCGGGGAACCAGAACGCGGTGGCCCAGTCGTGGACGCCGGTGAACCCGAACGGGTTGGTCTCGTTGTGCACGACCCAGCCGCGCGAGCCGAACATCTCCTCGGCGGTCTTCGTGCCGGGCACGACCATGGCAGTGACGTAGTCGTCGTACGGCCTGGTCGTCTCGGCGAGGTTGGTCTGCTCGGCGAGCCAGTAGTTCATCTGCAGGTTGATGTTGACGTGGTAGTCGGCCGACCAGGGCGGATCGGTCGAGGTGTTCCAGACGCCCTGCAGGTTGGCCGGGAGCGATCCTTCGCGCGATGACGCGATCAGCAGATAGCGGCCGTAGGCGAAGAACAGCGCCTCCAGCGCCCGGTCGGCGGCCGAGGCCCCGCCCGTGTACGCCTTGAGCAGCCGATCGGTGGGGACGGTGGGCGTCTCCTGCCCGATGTCGAGCCGCACCCGGTCGAACAGCGCGCGGTGGTCGGCGAGGTGGGCCCGCTTCAGCGTGTCGAAGTCCTGCCCCGCGGCCGTGTCCACGGCCTCGGTCACCTTGGCGTGCGGGTCCGCTCCCCGGTAGGCCGGATAGCTGTCGGCGTAGTCGGTGCCCGCCGAGAGCACGAACACGGCGCTGTCGGCGCCGGTGACCGTGATCCGGTCGCTCCCGTCGGTACGGCTGCCGCCGTGCGCGACCACCTGGATCTGGGCCTCGAACACCATGCCGTTGTCGGCCAGCGCTCCCCTGATCGTCAGCCTGCCGTCCCTGACGCTCACCTGCCGGTCGTCCCTGGGTGAGGAGGTGCGCAGGGTGAACGACACCTTCCCCGGCCGGTCGGCGGAGAGACGTCCGACGATGACGCCGCCCGGGTGGCTGGCGAAGTACTCGCGCGCGTGGGTGACGCCGCCGGCGGTGTAGCCGACCCGGGCGACGGCGTCCTGCAGGCTGAGTTCCCTGCGGTACCCGGTGGTCTCGGGCTGGGCGCCGGTGTCCGGTGTCAGGTCCAGCCAGAGGTCGCCGAAGGTCTGGTAGGCGCCGAACCCGCGCTTGGGCCGGCCGAGCTTCGCCGCGACCGCGCCGGGCGACATCCTCCCGTCGTGGTCGATCCGCGCCCGTACCTCGGCGATGGCGCCGGGGCGTGGGCTGGTCCAGCCACCGAAGTCGTAGCCGCTTCTGGAGCCGGGGCCTCCGGTCCACAGCGACTTCTCGTTGAACTGGAGTCGCTCGGTCGCGACGCCGCCGAACACCATCGCGCCGAGCGCGCCGTTGCCGATCGGCAGGGCCTGGGTCTCCCAGTCGGTGGCGGGCTTGACGTACCACAGGGTCGGCTCACACATACGCGGAAACCTCCGGCGATCGGTCGATCTCGCCCCCGTTCCTACACCGGAAACGTGACCGTAACAAGATCTCCCATCCGACGTTTTCCAGGTCGTGATCGTACGGCCGGAGGGGCAGATATCGGATGTACGAGCGACCAGATCGGGGAGCACATAGGACATTTCGCCATATATCCAGGTCACAGATCGGACTACCTGCCCGCGAAATCTTGACATGAACCCACGGCGCGCTCCAGCATCTCGATCGAGACATCCGATGTATGACCGAAGGATGCGGTGTGAAGCTGCTGCGAGTAGGACCTGTCGGACAGGAGAAGCCGGTGGCGATGGACACCGCCGGTAACCTGCGCGACATCGGAGAGCCCGAGATCGACGGGGCTTTCCTCGCTTCCGGGGGAGTGGCGCGCGTCCGCGACGCGCTGGAGCGCGGCGACCTGCCCATCGTGGACGCCGAGGGACTGCGGATCGGCCCGCCCGTCGCCCGCCCCGGCAAGATCGTGTGCATCGGCCTGAACTACAGTGACCACGCCGCGGAGACGGGCGCCGACCTGCCGGCCGAGCCGGTGGTCTTCATGAAGGCGCCGAACACCGTGGTCGGCCCCTACGACGAGGTGCTCGTCCCGCGAGGGAGCGTGAAGACCGACTGGGAGGTCGAGCTGGCGGTCGTGATCGGCCAGACCTGCCGCTACCTGGAGTCCCGCGAGGAGGCGCTGAGCAAGATCGCGGGGTACGCGGTGGCCAACGACGTCTCGGAGCGCGAGTTCCAGATCGAGCGCGGCGGCCAGTGGGACAAGGGCAAGTCCTGCGAGACGTTCAACCCCCTCGGTCCCTGGCTGGTGACCGCCGACGAGGTCGGCGACCCCCAGGGGCTCGGCATGCGGCTGTGGGTGAACGGCGAGCTCCGGCAGAACGGCCACAGCGAGAACATGGTCTTCGACGTCGCCGAGATCGTCCGCTACCTCAGCCGGTTCATGGTGCTGGAGCCGGGTGACGTCATCAACACCGGCACGCCCGCGGGCGTCGCCATGGGCCTGCCCGGCCGGCCGTACCTCCGGGCCGGCGACGTGATGGAGCTGGAGATCGACGGCCTCGGACGGCAGCGGCAGACGGTGGGCCAGGCGTGAGCCCGCGCATCGTGGCGCTCTCGACCCACGACATCCGCTTCCCCACCTCGCGTGAACTCGACGGCTCCGACGCGATGAACCCCGACCCCGACTACTCCGCCGCGTACGTGGTGCTGCGAACCGCGGACGGCGTCGAGGGACACGGGTTCGCGTTCACGATCGGACGCGGCAACGACGTGCAGACCGCCGCGATCAGGGCGCTCGAGCAGTACGTGGTCGGGCGGGACGTCGACGACATCGGCGCGCTGTACAAGGACATGGTCTACGACTCGCAGCTGCGCTGGCTCGGCCCGGAGAAGGGCGTCATGCACATGGCGATCTCCGCCGTGGTCAACGCGCTCTGGGACCTGAAGGCCCGGATCGAAGGCAAGCCGCTGTGGCTGCTGCTCGGCGAGCTGCCGCCGGAGCGGATCGTGGACCTCGTCGACTTCCGCTATCTGAGCGACGCCCTCACCCCCGAGGAGGCCCTGGAGATCCTGCGCCGGGCCGAACCGGGAAGACGTGAGCGGATCGCCCACCTGCGGGAGCACGGCTACCCGGCCTACACCACCTCCCCCGGCTGGCTCGGCTACGACGACGACAAGCTCAGGCGGCTGTGCCGGGAGGCGCTCGGCCAGGGCTTCAAGCAGATCAAGCTCAAGGTCGGCGCCAGCCTCGACGACGACGTCCGCAGGTTCCGGGTCGCCCGCGAGGTGTGCGGCGACGGCTTCCCGATCGCGATCGACGCCAACCAGCGCTGGGACGTCGACTCCGCGGTCACCTGGATCAACGCGCTCAAGGAGTTCCACCCGCACTGGGTCGAGGAGCCGACCAGCCCCGACGACGTGCTCGGCCACGCCGCCATCGCGCGCGGCATCGCCCCCATCCCGGTCGCGACCGGCGAGCACGTGCAGAACCGGATCGTGTTCAAGCAACTGCTCCAGGCCGGGGCCATCTCCTACCTGCAGCTCGACTCGGCCAGGGTCGGCGGCGTCAACGAGAACATCGCGATCCTGCTGCTCGCCGCCAAGTTCGGCGTGCCGGTCTGCCCGCACGCCGGTGGCGTCGGGCTGTGCGAGCTGGTCCAGCATCTGTCGATGTTCGACTACGTCGCGGTGAGCGGCTCGATGGAGAACCGCGTCATCGAGTACGTCGACCACCTGCACGAGCACTTCACCGATCCGGTCGTGATCGAGAACGGCCGCTACACCGCCCCCACCGCGCCCGGGTTCAGCGCCCGGATGCGTCCGGAGTCGATCAGCGCGCACAGCTTCCCCGGCGGCGCGGTCTGGAGGGAGTCATGACGCTCAGGGCACTCGTCACCGGCGGAGGTTCCGGCATCGGACTGGCCACCGCCCGCGCGTTCGCTGACCGCGGCTGGAGAGTCGCCTGCCTGGACATCGCCCCGCCCGGCGATCCGTTCATCGGCGTCACCGCCGACATCACCGACGACGCCGGGGTCCGTACGGCCGTCGCCGAGGCGGCGGAACGGCTCGGCGGCCTGGACATCCTGGTCAACAACGCGGGCATCGGCGCCCAGGGAACGGTCGAGGACAACCCGGACACCGAATGGGCCCGCGTCCTCGACGTCAACGTGGTCGGCATGGTCCGGGTGTCCCGGGCGGCCCTGCCGTACCTGCGGAGGTCGGAGCACGCCGCGATCGTCAACACCTGCTCGATCGCGGCCACCGCGGGCCTGCCGGACCGCGCCCTCTACAGCGCGAGCAAGGGAGCGGTGTTGTCCCTCACGCTCGCCATGGCCGCCGACCACGTGCGCGAGGGCATCCGTGTCAACTGCGTCACCCCCGGCACCGCCGACACGCCGTGGATCGGCAGGCTGCTCGCGTCGGCGGCCGACCCCGAGGCCGAGCGCCGGGCCCTTTCCGCCCGACAGCCGATGGGCCGCCTGGTCACCGCCGAGGAGGTGGCGGCGGCGATCGCCTACCTGGCCGGGCCCGACGCCCGCTCCACCACCGGCACGGTCCTCGCGGTCGACGGCGGCATGCACGGCCTCCGGCTCAGACCGGCCAACTGACACACCCCCCACCCCCCGAGGAAGCAGAGGCGAAACGATGAGGTTCGGCCCCGTGGTCGCAGGAGCGGCCCTCTTGACGGTCATCACCGCGTGCGGATCCACCACCGAGGACGGCGCCACGACCGGCGGCACCGGCGGCACGGCGTCGGGAGGGAAGGTCGGCATCGACTTCCCCCGCGCGGACTCCGACTTCTGGAACTCCTACAGCAAGTACGTCCCGCAGATGGCGACCGAGCTCTCGGTCGACCTGATGAACCCGACCAACTCCCAGAACGACGTGGCCAAGCTGGTCGCCAACACCCAGGCGCTGGTCAGCCAGGGCGCCAAGGTGATCGTCATGGCGCCGCAGGACACCGGGGCCATCGCCTCCACACTCCAGCAACTGGAGAACAAGAAGATCCCGGTCGTCTCCGTCGACACCCGCCCCGACAAGGGCAAGGTCTACATGGTCGTACGCGCGGACAACAAGGCGTACGGCACGAAGGCGTGCGAGTTCCTCGGCGAGAAACTCGGCGGCAAGGGCAAGGTCGTCCAGCTCATGGGCGCGCTCAGCTCGATCAACGGCCGGGACCGGGCCGAGGCGTTCCGCGACTGCATGAAGACGAAGTTCCCCGGGATCACCGTCTTCGACGAGCCGACCGAATGGGAGGGCAGCAAGGCGGCGTCCATGCTGCAGACCCGCCTGGAGCAGAACCCCGACATCAAGGGCGTCTACATGCACGCGGGCGGCGTGCACCTGGCCCCGACACTGCAGGTCCTGAAGGCCAAGGGCCTGCTGGTCCAGCCGGACGACCCGAAGCACGTGTTCGTCGTGTCCAACGACGGTATCCCGCAGGAGTTCGAGGCGATCCGCAAGGGCGAGATCGACGCCACGGTCTCCCAGCCCGCCGACCTCTACGCGAAGTACGCGCTCTTCTACGCCAAGGCGGCGGCCGAGGGCACGACGTTCCAGCCCGGCGCCACCGACCACGACAGCACGATCATCTCGTTGCCGAACGGCCTTGAGGACCAGCTTCCCGCTCCGCTGGTCACCAAGGAGAACGTGGACGACAAGAACCTCTGGGGCAACCAGGTCAAATGAGCGTTCACGTCGAAGCCAGGAACGTCACCAAGCGGTTCGGACCCACCGTCGCGCTGAACGGCGCGGGCATCGCCGTCGCCGAGGGCGAGACGCACGCGCTCCTCGGCAGGAACGGCGCGGGCAAGTCCACGCTGGTGTCGATCCTGACCGGGCTCCAGGCGCCGGACGAGGGCGAGGTGCTGTTCTCGGGAGAGGCCGCGCCCGCCCTCGCCGACCGGGACGCGTGGCGGCGGCGGGTCGCCTGCGTCTACCAGAAGTCGACGATCATCCCCACGCTGACCGTCGCGGAGAACCTCTACCTCAACCGGCACCAGACCTCCGGCCGGCTCATCCGGTGGGGCGCGCTGCGGCGCAGCGCCCGCGAGCTCCTCGACCGCTACGGCGTGGACGTCGACGCGAGCGCGCTCGCCGGTGACCTCGGCGTCGAACAGCGGCAGCTCGTCGAGATCGCCCGCGCGCTGTCGTTCGGCGCGCGGTTCATCATCCTGGACGAGCCGACCGCCCAGCTCGACGGCCCCGCCATCGAGCGGCTCTTCGAGCGGATGCGGGCGCTGCGCGAGCAGGGCGTGACCATGATGTACATCTCCCACCACCTGGACGAGGTGTACGAGATCTGCCAGAGCGTCACGGTCTTCCGCGACGCCCGGCACGTCGTCACCCGGCCGGTGTCCGAGCTGCCGCACGACGAACTGGTCGCCGCGATGACCGGCGAGGCCACCACGGCCTACCAGGCCAGGTCGCGTGCGCCCGGCACCTCGGTCGCGATCTCCGCGACCGGCCTGTCCCTGCGGGATCGCTACCAGGACGTCGCGCTGGAGGTGCGCGCGGGAGAGCTGGTCGGGCTGGCCGGATCCGGCAGCAGCGGCAAGGTCGGCCTGGCCGAGACGCTGGTCGGGCTCCGCAGGGCCGACACGGGCACGATCGTGATCAACGGAACCGCCGTCAAGCCGGGCGACGTTCCGTCCGCGCTCGGGGCGGGGCTCGGGTTCGTCCCCCAGGACCGGCACCACGAGGGGTTCGTCCCGCTGCTGTCGATCGCCGAGAACGCCACCATGCCGATCGCGCACAAGCTCGGCCGGTTCGGCATGGTGTTCCCGTCCAGGCGGCGGGCGCGAGCCGTACAGATGATCGAGGACCTGGACATCAAGACCGAGGGGCCGGACCAGCCCGTCGGGGACCTGTCCGGCGGCAACGCGCAGAAGGTCGTGCTCGCCAGGGCGCTGTCCGACTCGCCCGCCGCGCTGGTCGTGATCAACCCCACCGCCGGGGTGGACGTCAAGGCGAAGCAGTCGTTGCTCGGCGCGGTCGAGGACGCGGTCGAGCGGGGCGCCGGTGCCGTACTGGTCTCCGACGAGCTCGACGACCTGCGGATCTGCGACCGGGTGCTGGTGATGTTCCACGGCAGGGTGGTCAAGGACGTGCCGCGCGGCTGGTCCGATCCCGAGCTCGTGGCCGTGATGGAAGGCATGGAAGAGTGAGCGCAGCGACCCCCTCGACGACACCCCCGACGACACCTGCGGCGGCGACCTCCACGGGACGTCCCCGTACGGGCGGAGGACTGCGGCTCGGCCGCTTCAGGGACCTGACGCTGGTGCCGGTCATCGTCGTCCTGCTCGTCGTGGGCGCGTTCGTGGACCCGGTGTTCCTCACCGTGGGCAACCTCACGAACGTGCTCCAGCAGCAGTCCGCGCTGGCGCTGGTCGTACTGGCCGAGGCGATGATCCTCATCGCGGGCAAGTTCGACCTGTCGCTGGAGTCGACCGTCGGCATGGCCCCCGCCATCACCGTGCTGGTGATCCCGGCCACCACCGGGCAAGGGGCGGGGAACGCCGGCCTGCTCGCGATCCCGCTCTGCCTGCTGATCGGGGCGGCGATCGGCGCGTTCAACGGCTTCCTGATCCTCAAGTTCCAGCTCTCGGCCTTCGTCGTCACGCTGGCCATGCTGATCGTCGTCCACGGCCTGCATCTCGGGCTGACCGGCGGCAAGAGCCTGTTCGAGCTGCCGGAGTCGATCATCTATCTGGGCGGCGCCACCTGGCTCGGCGTCCCCGCGTCGATCTGGATCGCGGGGGTGCTGTTCGCGGCGGGCATCGTCGGCCTCGGCTACTTCAAGGCCGGGCGCGCCCTGTACGCCATCGGCGGCAACGCCGACGCCGCCCGGGCCGCGGGCATCCGGGTGGACCGGGTGCTGTGGACGGTGTTCATCATCGGCGGCGCGCTCGCCGCGCTCGCGGGCGTCCTCGAGACCGGCCGCCTCGGCGGCATCAGCGCCAACCAGGGCGTCGGCTGGATCTTCATGGTGTTCGCCGCCGCCGTCATCGGCGGTGTCAGCATGGACGGCGGCAAGGGCACCATCCTCGGGGCGCTCACCGGCGTGCTGGTCATCGGCCTGGTGGAGAACGTCCTCACGCTGAAGGGCGTGCCCGGCGAGTGGAAGCAGCTCGTCTACGGCGGGATCATCCTCGTCGCCCTCATGATCAGCCGGATCGCCGGCGGGAAGGCACAGGACTGATGGCGACCCCGGGCGTCGGCGGCGTCGAGCTGCCCCGGCTCGGCTTCGGCGGGGCCCCGATCGGCAACCTGTTCACCGCCGTCACCGATGACGAGGCGCGGGCCGCGGTCGAGGCCGCCTGGGAGGCCGGTGTCCGCCTGTACGACACCGCTCCCCACTACGGCCTCGGCCTGTCCGAGCGCCGTCTGGGGGCGGCGCTCGCCGGGCGCTCCGGACACGTCCTGTCGACCAAGGTCGGCCGCCTGCTCGTGCCGTCAGGGACGGCGGGAGAGGCGGCCGGGCGCGACGACGAGGGCTTCGACGTGCCCGCCGACCGTCGCCGCGTGTGGGATTTCTCCCGGGACGGCGTGCTCAGGTCCCTGGAGGAGTCGCTGGAACGGCTCGGCGTCCCGTCCGTGGACATCGCGCTCATCCACGACCCGGACGGGCATCCGCGCGAGGCGCTGGAGGAGGCTTACCCGGCGCTGGCCTCCCTGCGCGACCAGGGCGTGATCCGGGCCGTCGGGGTCGGGATGAACCAGTGGGAACTTCCCGCCAGGTTCGTCCGCGAGACCGACATCGACGTGATCATGCTGGCCGGGCGCTACACCCTGCTCGACCAGTCCGGCCTCCCTCTGCTGGACGCGTGCGCGGAACGCGGGGTGCGGGTGCTGGCCGCCGGCGTCTTCAACAGCGGCCTGCTCGCCACCGACCGGCCGTCGGGCACGTTCGACTACCAGCCCGCTTCGGCGGAGCTGGTGGCCCGCGCCGGCGACATCGCGGCGGTGTGCGAACGGCACGGCGTCACCCTGCCCCAGGCCGCGGCCGCCTTCCCGCTGCGCCACCCCGCGGTCGCCACCGTCGTGCTCGGCGCACGGTCGGCCACCGAGGTACGGCGCAACGCGTCGCTCCTGGACCGGCCCGTCACCGGCGAGCTGTGGGACGACCTGATCGCCGAGGGGCTGCTGGCGGCCTGACCCGGATACCGGGAGGAGCGCCGTCACCCACGGACCAGAGCAAGTCGTCGACCGGCGGGTCAGCACCGCCCTCCCGCTCACCGACCGCGGTTACGTACTCGATCGCGGCCGGGTTGCCGGAGCTGAGGTCGGAGTCGGGTCGGGGCCGGGTTGGGGCCGGTGTCCCTAGGCGCTACGACCACACCGACCACAGCCGAACCGTCCAGCCACAGGCGAAGATCACGACGGATCGACGCATAACCGCAATTCCACGATTTTTCTTGAATTCCGCAGTCAATGCCCGTTGAGTATGACTTTTCAGGTAGTAAACGGCGGCCGCTGAGGCGGCGTCCTCCTCCTGTGGGGGTGTGGGGCCCGACAGGTTCTGCTTCCGTATTCGGGGAGGATGTCCGTTGCCCGCATGGCCGAACGTCAGCCGCGCCGACGACCGCCGACTGCTGGAGGCGCTGCGGCGCGATGACGCGGAGGCGCCCGCCGGACTCTTCGACGCGTACGCCAACCGGCTGGCCGACTACGCCCATACCCTGCTGGACGACCAGGATCGGGCGGCCAGAGCCGTACACCAGGCGCTGGTCTCCGCGCGGACGAGCGCGCGGCGGCTGAAGGACCCGGCACGCCTTCGTGCCTGGCTGTACGCGCTGGTCCGGTTCCAGTGCGCGGCCCGTGAACGCGGCAGGGCGGCGCCCGTCGCGGTGCTCGACGACCCGGAGGATCCGGAGACGGCGGCGCTGGTGCGCGACGCCCTCGCCGAGCTCGGGCAGAACGAGCGAGAGATCCTCCACCTGTCCGTACGGCACGGCCTCACGCCCGCCGAGGTCGGATCGGTTCTGGGGTTGACGTCACGGCAGACCACCGCGCGGCTCGCGCGGGCCAGGGACCGCATGGAGACCGCCGCCGCGGCGGTCGTCCTGGCCAGGACCGGGCGGGCGCACTGCCCGGACCTGTCGGCGCTGGTCGAGTCAGGTCCCGACGGGCCCCCCGGGCCGCTGCTGCGCAAACGCCTGATCAGGCACATCGGCGGATGCGAGGTGTGCGCGGAGGGCAGGCGCAGGCACGTGTCCGCCGACCGGCTCCTCGATGCGATCCCCATCGCCTTCCCGCCGCTGTCGCTCCGCCGCGCCGTGATCGGCCAGGTGGTCGAAAAACCCGTCGTATACGGCGCCCCGATTGATCACGATCCTCCGGCGACCCACGGTCCGGCGCCTCACAGCACGGCGGTCCGCGCGAAGCCGAGTACGCACGGCGATCCACCACCTCGGGGAGCGGCCACGGCGCGAGGGCGGCGGGGCAACCGGCACGGCAGACGGCGCGCCGGAGGACAGCGCGGAGGACAGCGCGGTGGACAGCGCGGGTGGAACGACCGGTGGAAGGGCAAGTGGCGGCGCGGGTGGCAGGGCGTGTGGCGCGGGCGGGCACCGGCTCTGGCCGCCCTCGCGTGCGCGGTCGTGATGATCGGTGTGCTGGGGGCCGTCAGGTGGCCGGGCGGAGGCCTCGGCGGGCAGGCGGGTGACCGGA
>NZ_JADDIL010000128.1:0-14018 GCF_020826795.1 Microtetraspora sp. AC03309
GCGGGCGGGCTGGGCCTGGTGGCCGCGTGCGACTTCGCCGTCGCGCCGCTGTCCGCGACCTTCGCGTTCAGCGAGGTGCGGCTGGGCGTCGCGCCCGCGATGATCGCGGTGACCTGCCTGCGGCGGCTGGAGCCGCGCGCGGCGGCCGAGTACTTCCTCACCGGGGAGACCTTCTCCGCCGCCCGGGCCGCCGAGATCGGCCTCCTCACCCGGGCGGTGCCCGAGGACGAGCTGGACGCGACCGTGGCGCACTACGCGGGGATGCTGCTGCGCGGCGGCCCGGAGGCCCTCGCCATCACCAAGCGACTGGTCCGGGAGGTGCCCGCGATGCCGGTCGCCGAGGGCATGCGCCGGATGGCCGAGCTGTCGGCCGAGCGGTTCGCCTCCGAGGAGGGCCAGGAGGGTATCCGCGCCTTCATGGAGAAGCGGCCGGCCGCCTGGGCCGTCCAGGAGGCGCCGAGATGACCGGCCCGCTCCGCGTCGCCAACTGCAGCGGGTTCTACGGCGACCGGCTGTCGGCGGCGCGCGAGATGGTCGAGGGCGGGCCGATCGACGTGCTCACCGGCGACTGGCTGGCCGAGCTGACCATGCTGATCCTCGCCGGGAACCGGATGAAGGGCCGCCCGGGATACGCGCGGACGTTCCTCACCCAGATGGAGCAGGTGCTCGGCACCTGCCTGGACCGCGGCATCAAGATCGTCACGAACGCCGGGGGGCTGGACCCGGCCGGATGCGCGGAGGCGGTGTCCGCCCTGGCCGACCGGCTCGGCCTGTCCGTGACCGTCGGCCACGCCCCCGCCGTCGATCCGATCGAGGGCCGGGTCCGCGTCGCCCGCCGCCGCGTACGGATCGCCCACGTGACGGGGGACGATCTGCTGCCCCGGTTGTCGCCGGACTCCCTCGCGCCGATCCCGCCGGGTGCGCTGGCCAACATGGACACCGGGGAGCCGCTCACCGGCCACCCGATCACCGCCAACGCGTACCTCGGCGGGCGGCCGATCGCGGTCGCCCTGGAGCAGGGCGCCGACGTGGTCGTCACCGGGCGGGTCACGGACGCGGCGCTGGTGACCGGGCCGGGCATGTGGCGGTACGGCTGGCGGCCTGACGACCTCGACGCGCTCGCGGGCTCGGTGGTGGCCGGGCACGTCATCGAGTGCGGCTGCCAGGCGACGGGCGGCAACTACGCCTTCTTCGAGGAGGTGCCCGGCCTGGCGCGCTGCGGGTTCCCCATCGCCGAGCTCCACCCGGACGGGTCGAGCGTGATCACGAAGCATCCCGGGACCGGCGGTCTCGTCTCGGTCGGCACCGTCACCGCCCAGCTCCTCTACGAGATCGCCTCCCCGCGCTATCTCGGGCCCGACGTCACGGCCCGCTTCGACACGATCCGCCTGGAGCAGGAGGGGCCGGACCGGGTCCGGGTCAGCGGGACGCGCGGCGAGCCGCCGCCGGAGACGCTCAAGGTCGGCCTCAACCACCTCGGCGGCCACCGCAACACGATGGCGCTCGTGCTCACCGGCCTCGACGTGGAGGCCAAGGCGCGGGTCGCCGAGGAGGCGATCTGGGCGCGGGTCCCCAGGGATTCCTTCGAACACGTGGACGTCGAGCTCACGCCGGTCTCCGAGGGCGAACCGGCGACCGCGCTGCTGCGGATCACCGTCATGGACCCCGACAAGGAGAAGGCCGGGCGGCGGTTCTCCTCCGCCGTGGTCGAGACCGGGCTGGCGAGCTATCCCGGGTTCTACGCGCTCACCCCGCCCGGCGACGCCTCGCCGTACGGGGTCTACTGGCCCGCGCTGGTGGAGGCGCGGGAGGTCCCGGCCGTGGTCACGGTCGAGGGCAGGAGGATCACCGTGCCGTCGCCCGAGCGGACGGACCTGTCCGGGGCGCACCGGAACGCCGCTCCCGCCGCTGCCCCCGCTCCCGCCCCTGTCCCCGCGCCGTCCTCCGGCCCCGTACGGCCGGCGCCGCTCGGAACCGTCGCGGGGGCGCGGTCGGGCGACAAGGGAGGCAACGCGAACCTGGGGGTCTGGGTCCGGACCGCCGAGGAGTACGCCTGGCTGGCCGCCGAGCTCACCGCCGAGCGGGTGAAGGAGCTGCTGCCCGAGACGAGGGGTCTCACCGTCGAGCGCTTCGAGCTGCCCAACCTGCTGGCGCTCAACTTCGTCGTGCACGGGCTGCTCGGCCGGGGCGTGGCGGCCAGCCCCCGGCTCGACGCCCAGGCCAAGGCGCTCGGGGAGCGGCTGCGCGCGGTCACCGTGCCGATCCCGGAGCGTCTCCTCGCTGGAGGATCTCCCGCGGCGAAGGCGATCGAGCCCATCTAAACGGGAAATAACCCTACAATTGCGCGCAATTGTTCTCGCTTCGGGGAAGGACACCCATGCGACTGCGCTTTCTCGGCTCCACGTCGGAGGCCGGGGCCTGCCCCTCCCTCTACGAGACCGACCGGGGGACGATCGTCGTCCAGGGGCTGGAGCTCGTCGACGCGGACGCCCGCGCCGACCTGAGACACGTGCTCGACGGCGAGACCGCCGTGGAGGTCCCGAGGGAACTGCTCGTGGAGATCGCCCGGCGCGTGCTCGGCTGATCACGATTAGGCGCATCCCTATGGCCGGATCGCTCCGGCGGGTCTACCTTTGAGCGCACCACAGGCGGAGGTAGCACGTGACCGACCGAACCACCCGCACGGCGAACGTCCATCCGCGCGCCGAAGGGGGGTCCCCGGCGGTTCCACGCGGGACGGACCGCGGGTGAGCGGCTTCCAGCAGTCCCGGCTGGATCTGGGCTCCGAGCTGCGGCGACTGCGCGAGGAAGCCCACCTGTCCGGCAAGGACCTGGCCGAGCGGCTCGGGTGGCAGCCCTCCAAGGTGTCCCGCATCGAGAACGCCAGGCAGACCGCCACCGAGGACGACGTGGTCACCTGGGGCCAGGCCGTAGGCGCCGATCCGGACACGGTGGACGGCCTGATCCAGCGGGCCCGCGGCCTCGTCGAGCGGCAGGACTCCTGGCGGCAGCGGCACAAGAACGGCCTCGCCGCGCTCCAGGAGGACGTACGCGACCTGGAGGCGAGGACCCGGTCCTTCCGGGCGTTCGAGCCGGGCATCGTGATCGGGCTGCTGCAGACCGCCGAGTACGCCAGGAACATCTTCACCAGGGTGCGCCGCGTGTACGAGGCGACCGACGACGTCGACGCGGCGATCCGGGTGAGGATGCAGCGCCAGGAGATCCTCTACGATCCCGCGCGCTCGTTCCGGTTCGTCCTGCCGGAGGCGGTGCTGCGCTACCGGTTCGCGCCGCTGAACGTGATGCGCGGCCAGATGGACCGGCTGCTGGCCGTGACCACCCTTCCCAACGTCGAGTTCGGGGTCATCCCGACGGGCGCGCTGCTGCCCACGACGCTGGTGAACCCGTTCTGGATCTACAACGACGCGCTCGTCGGGGTGGCCACGAAGACCAAGGAGATCCTGCTCCGCGACCCCGACGACATCGCCTTCTACGCCCGCGAGTTCGATGATCTCTGCGAGGTCGCCGCGTTCGGCGAGGACGCCCGCCGCGTGATCGTCCAGGTGATCGACGACTATGCGAGGCAGTCGCCGGATTAATCGGCGCAATTGCTTGTATCCGCGTCGCGGCCCGTGCAATCCTTGCCCCCTGAACGGGAGGTGAAGCGCGTTGGTCGATACGGTTTCGCGCATCCACGAGTTCGCGTCGGCGGCCCGTGCGCACATCGACCTCTCGGTCCGGGTGATCGGCGACATGCCTCCCCGGGTCCAGGTGCGCAACCGGTTCAGCGACACCCTGCGCGAGACCGTGACCTGCTCCGACGACGGCGCGTTCCTCACCTCGTGGGGCTACCGGCTCGGCACCGTGGAGTGCGTCGAGTCCGCCGCAGCCCGGCTCGCCTACCTCCTGGCCGCCCTCCCCGCCTGAGAGCGGCCCGCAGGTTCCCGTCACCGCGGCGTCAGGCCAGCTTGTAGAGGGACGAGTTCTCCTCGGCGCCACCGGCCTCGTCTCCACCGGCCTCGGCGCCGCCGATCTCCGCGGAGTCGACCGGCGTGCCGTTCGCCTTGACCCACTCGGTGACCTCGGAGTCGCCGCCGCCGGGGCCTCTGCCGCCCACCACGACGTACTTCAACTTCCCCTCGGCGACGTACCGCTTCAGCGTGGCGACCGACATCGCGGGGTCGCTCCCGGTGAAGCCGCCCATCGCGATGACCGGCCTGCCGGTGGACAGGATGACCGACGAGGCGCTCTGCGCGCTGCCGACCGCGACGAGCCAGGTGGCGTCGCCCTGGTTCTTCTTCAGATAGGCCACCATCGCGTCGCTGATTCCGCCGCCGGGCCCGCCTCCGAAGCCTCCGGGGAAGCCCATGGCGCGGCCTCCGGGACGCGTTCCGCCGGGCGGCATCCCTTCGGGGGTCTCCGTCCCGCCAGGCTCTCCGGGGCCGCCGTAGCGGGCTCCTGAAGGGCCCCCGGGAGCGCCCTCGGGGCCGTCGCCGAACCCTCCGGGGAACCCGCCTCCTGGGCCGCCTTCGAAGCCCCCGGGGAAGCCTCCGGGGCCGCGCATCCCGCGACCGGTCGACGGTCCCGCCGTCGGATTCGTCCCGTTCACGGCCGACCCCAGCGGTGTCACGGCGTACGCGGCGGGTCCGGCGAGGCCGGCGAACAGCCCGGCGGCCAGCGCCACCACCGTGACGCGGCGCACGCCGTAACCCACGGCCACCAGCCCGAGGACCGCCATCGCGGTCGCTCCCGCGACGGCCCAGGCCAGCCACGGGACGAACTCCGTCGTACGGCGCAGCACCGTGAACGACCAGCCGCCGGTGACGGCGACGGCCGCGGGAAGCACCCACGCCCACGCGCGGGAGCTCCGGAGTGCCCGCCACATCAGCACCCCGCCCATCCCCGCGAGCGCCGCGATCGCGGGCGCCATGGCGGTCGAGTAGTACGGGTGGAACGTCCCCGCCGAGAAGCTGAACACGGCGTAGTGGACCACCAGCCAGCCGCCCCACAGCAGCAGGGCCGCCCTGGTCGCGGAGCGGCGGTCAGGACGCAGCGCGGTCACCGTCGCCGAGCGGTCGCCCTCACCGCGCAGTACGGCGCCGCCGGTGAGGGCGGCGGCCCTGCGGCCGGTCAGGACCAGCCCGGCGACCAGCGCGGCCACCGCGAACGGGATCAGCCAGGAGATCTGCCCGGCCATGATGTCGTTGAAGAGCCGGTCCGCGCCCGCGGCGCCGCCGAACGACGCCCCCTGACCGCCCCCGCCTCCGCCGCCGCTCCTGCCGAAGATCCGGCCCAGGCCGTTGTAGCCGACGACGAGGTCCCACACCGTGTTGTCGGTGCTGCCCCCGACGTACGGCCGGTCGTCCGCGGGCCACAGGTCGACGATCACCATCCACCAGGCGCTGGAGACGGCCAGGGCCACCCCGGCCACGAGCAGCCGCCCGATCCGCCGCGAGAACGCGCCCGCGGACGCGTACAGGTACACGAGGGCGAACGCGGGCAGCACCAGGTACGCCTGGAGCATCTTGGTGGTGAACGCGAGCCCGACGAGGACCGCCGCGATCACGATGGTGCGCAGCCGCCCGGTACGGATCGCCTCCAGGCAGAACCAGGCCGCCGCCACCAGGAGCAGCACCAGGACGGTGTCCGGGTTGTTGTCCCGGTTGATCGCCACGGTGATCGGAGTCAGCGTCATCACCAGGGCCGCGACCAGCGCCGCCGCGTGACCGGCGGGCCCCGCCAGCGAGCGCCGGACCGCCGAGTGCACCAGGGCGACCGAGGCGACGCCGGCGGCGGCCTGCGGCAGCAGCATGCTCCATGTGCCGAAACCGAAGACCCGCGCGGACAGCCCCATCACCCACAGCGCGAACGGCGGCTTGTCGACGGTGATGAACGAGCCGGCGTCCAGCGCCCCGAAGAAGAACGCCTTCCAGCTCTGGGTGCCCGAATAGACCGCGGCCGCGTAGTACTCGTTGGCGTACCCGCCCGCGCCGAGTGCCCAGGTGTAGAGGACGGCGGCCAGGACGAGCACGGCCCACATCGCCGGGCGCGCCCAGCGCGGGTCATGCCGTGCTGTCCGCCAGGCCGACGGTCGCGCGGGCGCCGCCGACGACGTGGTGACAGGCGACGTGCTCATCGGGTCTCCCTCCGGGGGTTGAACACCCACACCCGCATGAGAAGAAAGCGTGCCAGGGTGGCGGCCCCGTTCGCGACGATCACTCCGACGAGCTCGGCGCCGCGCGACGCCGTCGCGGGCAGCAGGGCCAGGATGCCGGTGGTGAGGGCCAGGCCGATCAGGAAGGCGGCCAGGCCCTCGATCTGGTGCCTGAGCGCCCCCGAAGCCCCGCTGACGCCGAACGTGAAGCGCCGGTTGGCCGCCGTGTTGGCGATCGCCGTGACGAGCAGCGCGACCGCGTTCGCGGCGACCGCGGGCATGGCCGCGCGCAGCAGCCAGAAGAGCACCAGGTAGGCGACCGTGCTGATCGCCCCGATGACCGCGAAGCTGGGGAGCTGCCTCGCCATCCCCGCGGGGAGCCTGGCCTGCTGCACGCGGGCGGGGACGGGCAGCCGCACCGCTCCGGAGAGGGTCTTCCTGGTCACCCGCCACATGCCCCTGAGGTCGTCGGTCGCGGTCCTGACGATGTCCACCCGGCTGTCGGGGTCGTCCACCCAGTCCACCGGCACCTCGTGGATGCGCAGCCCGTGCCGCTCGGCGAGCAGCAGCAGCTCGGTGTCGAAGAACCACTCCTGGTCCTCCACGATGGGCAGCAGCGCCCGCACGATCTCGGTGCGGCCGGCCTTGAAGCCGCACTGGGCGTCGGAGAACCTGGCCCCCATCAGCGAGCGGAGCAGCAGGTTGTAGGCGCGGGAGATGAACTCGCGCTTGGGCCCGCGCACCACGTTCGACGTCGTGGCGAGGCGGGTGCCGATCGCGAGATCGCTGTGGCCGGTCAGCAGCGGGGCCACCAGCGGCAGGAAGGCGTCCAGGTCGGTCGAGAGGTCCACGTCCATGTAGCTGACGACGTCGGCCTCGCTCTCGCCCCACGCCCTCCGCAGCGCGCGCCCGCGCCCCTTCTCGTCGAGGTGCAGCGCGTGCACGTTCGGCAGCTCGCGGGCCAGCTCGCCGGCGATCGCCCAGGTGTCGTCCGTGCTGGCGTTGTCCGCGATCGTGATGCGGAAGCCGTACGGGAAGTCGCGGGTCAGGTAACCGTGCAGCCTGCGGATGCTCTCGGCCAGCACTCGCTGCTCGTTGTACACGGGAACCACGACCTCGACGAGGCGTGTCCTTCCCGGGGCCCCGTTCGGAGACGAGGCCGGAGGCGGGGGAACCGTCGCGATGCTCATGTCGTCCAACGTCGGCGCAGGGAATTGAACCTTGCTGAGCTGTCGATTAAGGATGTCTGAGAAAGAGCGGGGAACCCCGGGGGCATGGCGATCTCCTAGGAGACCGCCACCTCGTCCTTCGCCTCCGCGCCGGGCGGTGTGCCGGGCAGGCTGATCGTGGCCAGCGTCCCGCCGCCGGGAGCGTTCCCGAGGCGGACCTCGCCGCCGGCGTCCCGTACGGCCTGGGCCACGATGGACAGTCCGAGCCCCGACCCGGGGAGGCTGCGCGCCGACGAGGAGCGCCAGAACCTCTCGAAGACGTGCGGAAGCTCGTCCTCCGGGATGCCCGGCCCCTGGTCGCGTACGGTCAGGACCCCGTTCGCGAGCCGGACCGCCACCAGGCCGCCCGGCGGGCTGAACTTCACGGCGTTGTCGAGCACGTTCACGGCGGCCCGCTGGAGGCCCCTGGCGTCGCCGTGGACCTGCCACGGCTGGAGGTCAACCTGGAACTCCAGTCCGGGGCCGCGGCGCCTGGCGCGGTTCACGGCGGCGGACACCAGATCGTGGAAGTCGATGTCGGTGGAGTGCTCGCCCGTCTCGGCGCTCCTCGACAGTTCGAGGAGGTCGCCGATCAGGCTGGACATCTCCTCGAACTGCTCCTTGACGTTGATCAGGAGCCGGCGTTTGGACTCCGGCTCCAGCGCCCGGCCGGTGTTCTCGCTGCGCAGCATCAGGTCGATGTTGGTGCGCAGGCTGGTCAGCGGGGTCCGCAACTCGTGCCCGGCGTCGGAGACCAGCCGGCGCTGGCGTTCCTGGGAGCTGGACAGGGCGGCCGTCATCGTGTTGAACGACCGGCTCAGCCTGGCGATCTCGTCGGTCCCCTCGACCGGGATCCGGATCGCGAGGTCCTCGGTCCGCGCCACGTGCTCGACCGCGCTCGTCAGCCGCTCGACGGGGCGAAGCGCCGCGCGGGCGAGCCAGAGACCGGCGAGCGCGGCGCCGAGCACGCCGACGACGGCCACCGACCCGAGGATCAGGGCGAGGATCCGGAGCGTCCCGCTCATCTCCTCCGTGGAGCGGAAGACGGTGACGGCCACCGGCTCCGGGACGGGGAACTGCCGCACTTCCTCGGGGCCGCCGCGCGGCGACGGTTGCGGCACGTACTTCTTGGTGAGGGCGAGGACCGAGCTGCCGTTCTTCGTCACCGCGTCGCGCAGGACCGGGTCTCCACCGGAGACGGCCAGAGCCCGCTCCTCCGGGGTCGGGACGACCTCGTCCGACGATCCCCACACGCAGACGGAGCCGTCCGCCCGGATGATCTCCCAGCTGCGCCCGGACGGGTCCCACGGGTGTGGTGGGCCGGCGCCCTGTTCGAGGCTTTCCTGATCACTGTCCGCGCCGCACTGGGCGAGCGTGAACGCCACCTGCTCGACGCGCGGGTTGAACTCCCCCAGCGAGTCGCGGATCTGCCCCTGCATCCGGTCGTGGATCAGGAACCAGCACACCGCCGCCGACAGGGCCACCGCCACCGCCACCGCGGCGGCGATGACCAGGGTGAGCCGGGCCCGGAGCGAACGGCGTCTCCTCACGGAAAGGTCCGCAGGACATAGCCCACACCGCGCACGGTGTGGATCAGCCGGGTCTCGTCCGCGGCCTCGGTCTTCCTCCGCAGGTACATCACGTAGACGTCGAGCGAGTTGGACGACGGCTCGAAGTCGAACCCCCACACCTCGCTGAGGATCTGCTCCCGGGTCAGCACCTGGCGCGGATGCGTCAGGAACAGTTCGAGCAGGAGGTACTCCGTACGCGTCAGGTCGAGGGGGCGGCCGGCGCGGGTGACCTCGCGCCCGGCGGTGTCCATGCGGAGGTCGGCGAAGGAGAGCACGGAGCCCGCCTCCTCGCTGGGCGCGGCGAGCGCGCCGCGCCGCAGCAGGGCGCGCACCCGGGCGAGCAGCTCGTCCAGCTCGAAGGGCTTGACCAGGTAGTCGTCGGCCCCCGCGTCGAGACCGGACACGCGGTCGCCCACGGCGTCGCGCGCGGTCAGCATCAGCACCGGGACGTGGTTGCCGGAGGAGCGGAGCCTGCGGCACGTCGTCAGGCCGTCCAGACGCGGCATCATCACGTCGAGCAGCACCGCGTCGTACGGCTCGCGCTCCAGCCGGTCGAGGGCGGCCGACCCGTCCGCCACGGTCTCGACCTTGTACCCCTCGAACTCGAGGCTGCTCCGCAGCGCCTCGCGCAGCGCCGGTTCGTCGTCGACCACCAGCAACCGCGCGGACTCACCTTCGGCTCCCATCACCGTTTCACGGTATCCGGGCCCCATGAGAGGTCGATGAGAACAGGACGGCCATCGCGGCGTTGTGACCGGGGATCCCGCTGACGCCTCCGCCACGCCGGGCGCCCGCGCCGCACAGCAGGATCCGCTCGTGCCGCGTCTCCACGCCCCACGGCCCGTCCTCCTGGGACTCGGCGAACGGCCAGGACAGGTCGCGGTGGAAGATGTGCCCGCCGGGGAGGCCGGCCTCGTGCTCCAGGTCGAGCGGGGTCCGCACCTCCAGGCAGGGTTCGCCCGACGGCGCGCGCAGCAGGCAGTCCTCGATCGGCTCGGCGAGCACCGCGTCGACGGACGCGAGGGTGCGGCGCAGCGCCTCCTCCCGCGCCCCGGCCCCGGCTCCGGCGCCGGTGAACAGCCTGGCCGGCATGTGCAGGCCGAACAGCGTCATCGTGTGCGCGCCGGACCGCCGCAGCGCCGGGCCGAGGATCGACGGATCCGTCAGCGAGTGGCAGTACATCTCCGCGGGCGGCAGGTCGGGGATCCGGCCCGCGGCGGCCTGCGCGCGGGCGGCGGCGAGCCGCTCGGCCCCCTCGTTGACGTGGAAGGTGCCGCTGAACGCCTCCGCCGGGTCGACGGACGCGTCCCTGAGGCGCGGCAGCCGGGACACCACCATGTTGATCTTGAGCTGGGAGCCCTCGGGACGCTCCGGGGTCTCGCCCGTCAGCCGGGCCAGCACGGCGGGCGGCAGGGCGGCAAGGACGTGCCCGCCGCTGACGGCGTGCTCGTGCCCGCCGGAGTCGCGGAAGGTGACCTCGCCCGACGGGTCGATCGCGAGCACCTCGGCGCCGCACCTGATCTCGGCGCCCGCTCGCCTGGCGGCGTCCGCGAGGGCGTCCGTGACGGCTCCCATGCCGCCGACCGGGACGTTCCAGTCGCCGGTCCCGTCGCCGATGACGTGGTACAGGAAGCACCGGTTGGCCAGCAGGTCCGTCGCCGGGTCGGCGAAGGTGCCGATCAGGGCGTCGGTGAGGACCACCCCGCGCACCGTGTCGTCGGCGAAGCGCTCGGCGACCACCTCGCCGATGGGGCGCTCGAACAGGTCGCGCCACGCCTCGGCGCCGACGAGGCGGCGCAGCGCCGTACGGTCTACGAGGGGTTCGAGGAGCGTGGGCGCGACACGCCGGGCGACCTCGGCGGTCATCGCGTAGAAGCGGCGCCACGCCTCGTGGTCCTTCGTCCCGCCGGTGACGGCGGCGAACGACGCCGCGGTGCGGGCCTCGTCCTCGCCGTCCACGAGCAGCCCGGTGTCCCCCGCTGGGGTGTACGAGGCGAAGCGGCGCCGCCGGAGCTCCACACCGACGCCGAGGTCCTTGACGATCTTGGCGGGCAGCAGGCTGACCAGGTAGGAGTACCGCGACAGCCGGGCGTCGACGCCGGGGAAGGCCACGGTGGAGACCGCGAGGCCGCCGACGTGGTCGAGGCGTTCGAGGACGAGGACGCGGCGGCCCGCCCCCGCGAGGTAGGCGGCGGCGACCAGGCCGTTGTGCCCGCCGCCGGCGACGACCACGTCATAGCGCGAGTGAGACATCGGTTCTCCAGGGTCGGGGTGGGGGCGGTGGACCACATGGTCGCCCCGGTCTGACCTGGTCGCCCGCGCGGCCGCACGCGAGGGGCACACTATCCGGGAGGGTCCGCCCCGGCCAGGTGGCCCGTGCCCACTATCGCGCGGGTTCGTTGGCTGATCATGCGGTGGACGCCCCCGAGAGGTACGTATAGGTTTGTCCTTTTGGAACCTTTTACGAACTTTAAAGAAACCACTCAGGAGAGCCATGCTCAAGGTCGTGCCGTCGGAGGAAGTCGCCGAAGCCCTGGCAGCCGGAAGGCCGGTCGTGGCGCTGGAGTCGACGATCATCTCCCACGGACTGCCGCAGCCGCGCAACCTCGAGGTGGCGCTCGAACTCGAGGAGATCGTGCGGAGCGCGGGAGCCGTGCCGGCGACGATCGCGGTCCTCGACGGCGTGCCGCGCGCCGGGCTGGACCGGGAGGGCCTGGAGCGGATCGCGACCGAGCCCGGCCTGCGCAAGCTCGGCTTCCGTGACCTCGCCCCCGCCGCCGCGCTGAAGGTCAGCGGCGCCACGACCGTGTCCGGGACCTCGTTCCTGGCCGCGAGGGCCGGCATCCGCGTCTTCGCGACCGGCGGGCTCGGCGGCGTCCACCGCGGCTGGACCACCGTCCAGGACGAGTCGGCCGACCTCGACACGCTGGGCCGTACCAGGATCACGGTCGTCTGCGCGGGCGTGAAGTCGATCCTGGACGTGCCGGCCACCCTGCAGCGGCTGGAGACCCGGCAGGTCACCGTGGTCGGGTACCGGACCGACGAGTTCCCCGGCTTCTACCTGCACACCTCGGGCGAGCCCGTCGACTGGCGGATCGAGACCGCCGCCGAGGCGGCCGGGATCATGCGGGCGCAGGACCTGCTCGGCGGGCCGGAGACGGCGCTGATCGTCGCGAACCCGGTGCCCGTCGCCGACCAGCTCGACCCCGCGCTGCACGACCGCGTGCTCGCCGAGGCGCTCCGGGCCGCCGACGAGCAGGGCGTCGCCGGGCAGGCCATCACGCCGTTCCTTCTGGAGTACCTGGTCAACGGCACCGACGGCGCCTCACTTGAGGCGAATCTGGCCGCTGTGCGCGGAAACGCCCGTCTCGCCGGCGAGATCGCGGCATCCTGGTCCCGGGAGGACTGACATGGGAGGCCTGCTGGTGATCGGCGACGTCGTCACCGACGTCGTGGCGCTGCACGGGCAGCCGGTCGCCACCGGCACCGACACCGCGGCCGACATCGTGGTGCGTCCGGGCGGCTCCGGGGCCAACACGGCCTGCTGGGCCGCCCATCTGGGCGCGGACGCGCGGCTGCTCGCCCGGGCCGGATACGACACCGGCGAGTGGCACCGGGCCGAGCTGGTCCGGGCCGGAGTGCGGCGGCACCTCCGGATCGACCCGGCCAGGCCGACCGCCGTCGTCATCGCCATGGTCGACCTGAGCGGCGAGCGTTCCATGCTCACCAACCGGGGCGCGGGCCGGCACATCGGACCCGCCGACTGGTCGGAGGCGCTCCTCGACGGCGTGACCCACCTGCACCTGTCGGGGTACACGCTGTTCGAGCGGCCGGGCCTCGACCTCGCCCGGCTCGCCATGCGCGAGGCGGCCGAGCGCGGCGTGACCGTGAGCGTGGACGCCGCCTCGACCGGCTTCCTGCGCGACTTCGGGACCGACCGCTTCATCCGGGAGACCGCCGCCGCGCGGATCATCATCCCCAACCTCGACGAGGCGCTGCTGCTCACCGGCGCCACCGCCCCGGAGGGGGCCGCCACGGCCCTCAGCGCCGCGTACGGCAGCGCCGTGGTGAAGCTGGGGGCCAAGGGGGCCCTGCTCGCCAGGGATGGCGAGATCGTCGCGTGGGCGCCCGCGTCCCAGGCGGAGGTGGTCGACTCGACGGGCGCGGGGGACGCGTTCGCCGCCGGTTTCCTGACCGCGCTGCTGTCCGGGCTCGCCCCCGAGATCGCGCTGGAAAATGGTTGCCGGGCCGGCGCCGCCGCGGTCGCGCAGGTCGGCGGCCGTCCCCCGGTCGCGGGAGCGGCGGGTCCGGCCACCGGTATCTCGAAGGAGCTTTACCCTATTGACACCAATTGATAGCTTGCGGCGTAAGCTGCACCATTAGCAACATGCGTCACTCTCGGGAGGGTGCGGTCATACCGATGGACGCCGAGTCAACGATCTGCCTGAGTGATCTGGTTCCCGCCCTTCGCTGGACCCGTGCGCAGCAGGTCGCCGAAGTTCTGGCCGACCCTCGCCTGCCCGCGGGCTGGTGGGGCTCCGTCGCGCTCGGCCGAGCCCTCGGCGCGACCGGGGTGGACTGGCTCTGCGAGCGGCTGGCCCGGCTCGCCGCGAGCCGCTGGGATCATCTCGCGCTGACCGACCTGCTTCCCGCGATCCAGGTCCACTCCGTCGATCCCACCCTTCCGGGATGGCAGGAACCGGCTCGTTCGGCGGTCACCGGCCTGGGCGGATGGCACCGGCTCCGCCGGCTCACCCCCGGAGACCTGCAGAGCCCCTCGGCTCCCGCCACTCCCGAGGCCGTCCTCACGGTCGTCTTCCGTGAGATCTTCACCCACCTCCAGCTCCCGGTCACCGCCGCGGAACCGGCGCCGCCCGCCCCGGCGGCCGTACCTGCACCGGCGGCGGCATCGGCCCCGTCCTCCACGGCGGCACCCGGCTCCACGGCACCCGGCTCACCGGCGCCGGCGGCCGCACCGCAGCAAGCCGTACCGCAGCAGCCCGCGTCAGCTCCCGCTCCGGCTCCCGCCGAGCAGGGCACGCGGACCCGCCCCGCGCCCCCGCTCGCCGCCGGTGCAGGTACGGC
>NZ_JADDIL010000129.1:0-13829 GCF_020826795.1 Microtetraspora sp. AC03309
GGAGGCCACCTGTCCAACGGCCCCGAGCAGCGGAGGGTCCAGCTCCTCGGGCCACATCTCAAGCTCCGGCGGGCGCCACAGCGGCAGCCGGACCACGCCCGGCTCCACCAGGTCCACACCGTGCAGCAGCGCGGCGATCTCCTCAGCCGTACGCGGCACGACCAGCGCGTTGGCATCCCGATAGAGCTTGGCCGCCGCCTCTACATCGGGACGCCTCTCAACATGGGAGATCACCAGGTAGGAGCCCGGCGCCATCGCCTCACACAGTTCACCGATGATCCGCCGAGGGTCGTCGGCGTCGGTGACGAAGTGCAGGACGGCCGCCAGCAGGACCGCGACCGGCTTGGACCAGTCGATCAGGTCGAGCACGGCGGGATACCCGACGATGCTGGACGGCGTACGGAGATCGGCGTCTGCCACCCTCGTATTGGCGTTGGTGGCCAGCAGCGCCCGCGCGTGCACGAGCACCATCGGGTCGTTGTCGACATAGACCACGCGAGCGTCTGGATTGATCTGTTGGGCGACCTCGTGCATGTTGCGCCGGGTCGGCAGGCCACACCCGATGTCGACGAACTGAGTGATCCCGGCCTCGCCAGCGAGGAACCGCACCGCCCGCACGAGGAACTCCCGGTTCAGCCGCGCATGGGTCCGGGACTGTGGGACGAGCCGCAAGACCTCGTCAGCCAGTGCCCGATCCGCGGCGAAGTTGTCCTTACCGCCGAGGAGGTAGTCATAGATTCGGGCAATATTCGCGGTGGGGGTAGCGAAGGGTGATCCGTCTGGCATGACGTCCTCCTTTCCGGGGGGGACCTCATCATAAGCTCATAAAGCTATGGCGGCTATAGCGTACGGCGGCATGCCGTCCATCGCCATGGCGTGTGGTGATCTCCTACGTTCAGCGGCATGGTCGAACTCAAGCCGAATCAGCCCAGATGGAGGCAGGTTTTCGAGATCATCTGCGATCGGATCCACTCCGGGCAGTACAAGCCAGGCGAGCGCATCCCGTCGATAGTTGATCTCATCGAAGAGTTCGGCATTGCCAACGCCACCGCGCAGAAGGTCATGCGCGCACTCCGGCAGGCAGACCTGATCCATACCGAGCCCGGCATGGGCTCCTTCGTCAAGGCTCCCGAGGATCAGGCGACAGACTGATCCGTAGATGCTCCAGGGGCGGCAGGGCATCGGTGTCGTAGAGGCAGTCAAGCCCGGCAAGCCGGACGCCGTCTTCCGCCCAAACGATCAGTGCGCCGATCTCCCTGCCCTCGGCGTCGACGACGCCGATATTCAGGGCCAAGGCCGAGTTGGGCTCGGAAGCCCGTCCCGTCCCAGCGACGCCGAGCCAGATGCTTGCAGACCGTTCATCCTGGACGCCGACGACTTCCACCTGATCGAGCTGAGCGCACCATTCCTCTGGGGCGATCCCATCGAAGCGCAGGATGTGCTCCAGGAGCACGCGCTCCGCATTGTTCAACGGACGAGGCTCGATCGGGATCATAGGCGGCATCCCCTGATGATCCGCGCTGACGGGAGATCTGTCAGCCAGCCCATAGACGACCAGGCCGACGGTGCCCGTGATCGGCGGTTCAGGAGTGTGTCAACCTTCAGTTGATGCTTGACGGATCGATCTCGGGTGATGCTTTACACCCGGCCTAGATTCCGTAGTCGATGTGGCCGCTTGCTCTGGTCCGGTTGACCTCCTTGATGACGGTGCGGGGATGGACCGATAGCTCCTGGCCTTGATGCAGGATGCGCAACTGGGTGTCTTCAAGGACGACGGTCACGACCTTGCCCCGGTGGACCTGACCGACCTGGACTTTGCAGCCGGCCACGAGCAGCGTGCCGTTACCGGCCACGACCCGCTCCACTCGAGGGAAACCCTGCGAAGGGACGGGAGTGGTGTGCGCGAGCCGGGCACCTTGCAGACGGCCGCGTTGCGCCGAGGCCAGTGGACTTGGCTTGGTACGCACCAGTACTCCGTCGGCAATGACCCGCATGGTTTGGGCGTCGAGGCGGATCGTCACGCGTTTGCCCGCCAGCGGGACACCGACGCTGACCAGCGTGCCGCCGATGCCCACACAGCCGGCGTTGTTGACGGTCCGGTCGATCTCCACAACGGTGTCGGCGGCGAGCGGTCCTGCAGGCAGCGCGGCTACCGGACAAGGGCGGCCGGGCCGTCCACCCTGTGTCATCAAACGGGCCAAGTCCTTCTCGGTGAGAGTGACCGGGTGCGTCTTGACCAGTTCCTCGTCCATGAACACGTGCATGGTGGTGGTGCTGGCCCAGATGGTGACCTGCTGCCCGGCGCGAGCCGGGCCGAGCCAGACCTGACGTCCGCATGCGGTGAGGTTCCCACTCGCCGGGACGACCCGCTCCACCTCCACCGCCACAGGCACGGCTTCGGTGACAACGGCCCTCGTGTCGTGCGGCGAGGCAGACGAGCTCGGCAGCAGGGTCAGATCCGCCGGCAGGCGCAGCGGCAGCGCCTCACCTGCTGCCGTCTGCGAATTGGCGCGTTTGGCGAACCGGTCAGCTGGGGTGGCCATGTCCAACGCCTGGTGCGGCCGGACCGTGTTGTAGTCGGCCACCCACGCATCAAGCAGCGTCTGAGCGGCCTGCAGGCTGGCGAATGCCTCATGGGCGGACAGGAACTCCTCCCGCACGGTCTTGTGCCAGCGCTCGATCTTCCCGGTCGTGGTCGGTGACCGCGGCTTGGTGTTACGCACCGTGACACCGTTTTCCCGGCAGATCCGCTCGAACAGCACCTCGGTCGGGCGTGGCTTGGTGAACCGGCCGGTGAACTGCTTGCCGTTGTCGGTCAGCACCTCCTCCGGCACGCCGAAGGTGCGCATCGCGGTGGCGAACGCCTGGCACACCGCCCGCCCCGACGCGCGCGCAACCAGCTGCGCGATGACGATGAACCGCGAGTGGTCATCGATCCCGCTGATCAGCTTCAGCTCCCGCCCATCAGCCAGGAACACCCCGCCCATGACATCCAGCTGCCACAGCTCCATCGGCTCCGGCCGCTCCCAGCGGACATAAGACGAGCGTGGCCGCCGCCGCTGCCCCGGCGTGATCAGCAGGTTGCGGACCAGAATCCGATACAACGTGGCCAGCGACGGCACCGGATCGACACCCCGCTGATCCAGCTCATGCGCTAACCGCTGAGGTCCCCATCGAGAGTGATCGCGGCGCAGCTCACACACCAGTGCCTCTACCGTCCCGCTCGTCTGATGGGGACAGGTGTCGGGCCGGTGCGTGCGATCGGCCAACGCGGTCAGACCGCCGCTGCGATACCGCCGCACCCACGCGTGCACCGACTGCCGGGACACTCCATATCGCTGGGCGACCTCAGTCACCGGACATCCTGCCTCTACTTCCAACACAGCGCGATACCGCTGCTCCATGACGCTCAGCTCCACCAGCGCCAACCCGACCTCCCGCTGTGATCGTCACCCGATCACATAAAAGCCAGGTCAGCCGAAGGGGTGTAAAGCATCAACCGAAGTCGCGGTGTCAAGCATCAACCGAGGTAGGACAGGGCGGTTCAGGAGTGGCGGATGAGAACTTTCTCTACGCCTTTAAAGCGGCCCGCCTGCGGCGGCCCGCATCGCGCGCCGGTCGGCCAGCCGGCCGGGCATGCGGCTCTCCGGCCGGTCCCGGCCGTCGCCGCCCGCGCGCCTGCTGCATCCAACGCACCCGTCGACTCCAGCGATGCGCCGTCGCCAGCCCCAACCACTTTGCGGCGCTCCGCTTGCTTCGCATTAGTGCCGGCCGCTCGACTCTGATCCCGATTCAGCTTTGGCTTCAGAGCCTCTGGAGGTTCCCCTTGCCAGAGCAGGACTCCTGCGGCCCCTGTGTCGAAGCAATGGAGCTGCCATGCCCCGCCCATGAGCAGCAGGAATCAAGCCATGTCCTCCTCACCAAGTACGACGTCAGCGATTTGCTGGGCGATCTCCTCGATGGAGTAGCTCTGAGTGCTGAGCGCGATCTTGTCGGCGAGTGAGGGGCTGTACACCCTCACGTCGTCGCCGGTGAGCTCGTGCCAGATGGGGAGAAGCGACTGCTCTCCGGCCACGGTTTTCGTGACGAGACCGTCCAACTCGTGGTTGGTCCAACCCTTACCGAAGAACGATTTGGATAGGATGACAACCCCAAATCGGCTCGACCGAATTCCCTCGTCGATCTTGCGGCGGAGACTGTTCCCGATTCTCATTTCGGCCTCGTCGAGCCAGACGCTGACCCCCAAGGAAATGAGAGCTGCGCGCAGTGGGCGGGCGACCGATGCCTTGTCCTCGCTTGCGTGAGAAATGAAGACGTCCCACGTCTGTCCACCCAGCATGTCGCCGGTGGGTTCTTCGGGTTCTCGGACGGCGATATCGTCCAGCGGGTTGCTGCGAGAGCTTCGCGTCTCAGGAAGAAAGCCACGAGGTGGAGGCTGCACGGCCACGCTGGCACTGATTCGCCCTGCGTAGCCTCCGAGGTCGATAGCCACGACCCAGTGCCCGTTGCTCGGCACGACGATGCTGAACGGCGACCTGGTAGCTCGTCCGCCGTAGTATCGGTATCTACGTCCTGCCTTGTAGTTGTTGTACTCACTACGGGCCATCAACTGCACGTTAGCTTGATTGCGCAACCTAACGATGACCGTTGCGCCCTTCTTTAGATTGCCAAGATCGTTGTACAGATGTTCCATCGATTCCCTCCAGGAGTGTGAATCAGTTGCTCTGGAAGATAGCCGTTGCCACGGACAGTTAAGGAAGCGATCGGCGCAGCCAGGCTTGCAGCCTTGCCTGGGATGCATGCAGTTCAGCGTTGTACTAGCTCGTTCCGTCTGGACCAGCGAGGGGCGATGTTCCAGGTTGGACTGATCGGGAGAGCCACGGTCAGAGCTGCTACTACGGTTGGTGCCCCGACAACATCACCGCACAGATGCGGCCCTCACGATCGCCTGACTGTGGTCGGCCGCCGTAAACGGTCAGGGGCAATCGACGATCCGGGACTTCGTTCCTCAGCCCCGGCCCACCGAGCATCGGGGCGACGACGCAGCAGACACCCCCTGCCCCTCGCATGCGTATCAGCCAGTCTGCGGGTGCTGAGCAGACCGACGATTGCTATGTTATTAGTAGATCATTAGGTGAATCGTAGTTGTCGCGACCAGCAGAAAAGTGAGATGTGGATGAGGGCAGGCATGACCGCGATTGTTCGTGGACTTTTATTCCGTCACTTGACCGCCGTTGTCGTGGGCGCGATGGTGGGATTCATCGTCTTCGAGCTTACCGAGGCTGGCGGCAGGTGGCTGTTCGTTGCGACGGGCGCGGTGGCCGGCGTCGCCGCCGTCATCGCGCTTCAGCTCTACAACCGTACAGCCAGGCTGACTGAAGTGAAGATCACCGTTCCGCAAATTAGCGAACTGACATTCGTCGTAAACAATGAGAGCCGAACGGTGGCTTGGAAGCTGTTCGTCGAGACAGTGACCAGGATCTCGATCCAGCCCTTAGACGAGGAAGAGGGCCTTCTTCGAGAGGCGCTGTCCTCGCTATACGGGCTGTTCGCGACAACTCGCGAGATTCTTAAGACCACACGTCCTTCGACCCCAGTACCCGGGGGACAAACAGTGGAGTACCTGGCGATCACTATGCTTAATCTAGAACTCCGACCGTTCCTGTCCAAGTGGCACCCACGACTTCAGGAGTTTGAGAAGGGGCACCCCAATCTTCCCGAGTCCGCATGGGGAGAGAACACGTCCTGCCGCCGGGAACTCCAGGCGATCCAGGGCAACATTCACCGCTACGCAATGGGCTTCGCTGCGCTCGCCGGAGTGCGCGAGCCGGAGGCCATGCTGGTTTCAGACACCCGGACGGGTGCGCTAGGCGAAAGTCACTGACAACAGGGCAAGTGTAGCGCGCATCACGATGACAGATCCGAACTGTCTTGGAGGTCGTTTGGAACCTACGGGTCAGAAGGTTAGGGTTCGAGTCCTCATCGCCTACGCCATACGAGCCTAGGTTATCGGCCGATGACCTGCGGCTTCTTCGTGGTTTGGCTCATGGACTCGAAAAGAAGAGCATATGGTTCTATTTTGTGGGTCCGTTAGTCACGTTCTCCATCTGAGTTAGAATATTCTGAAACTGCTCACCTACCCGAACCAATAAATCCCGTCCCGTGTCTACGCCTAGTCGCCGAGCGGAAATTCCTATGTAATAGTGCAGTCCATTGTGGATAATCTGGAATCGCTCGCTTATTTCGAATTGATCCTTAAGGATGAAGGTTGTTCCACCCAATTTATTCGTTGCGGCAACAAGAGCCGAAACAATTTCTTTCTGTGCCTCTTCCGTACCCCGCTGACGTTCCGTCTCAAGGTAGGCAAGTGTAGCTTCCTGATCCACTGCTATCTCAGCCAAGGTCAGGACGGTGTACGGTTGGCCTAACGCCTGCTCTACCAGCGTGAGGCGAAATTCAGCATCGTCTTCAAATACCTGCCAGTCAAGCGCCCAATCAATATGGTAATCGGCTTCGTCTATACGCCCCATAGCTGCATTTGAAATGCGCGCAACCGCCTCAAGGACGGCATTTAGTCCATCATCGAAATTATGCCTAAAGTCGGCATATAGCTTGTCTCGCAGAAATATGGGTATCATGCAATCTTCAATCAAAACAGGTAGAACAATCACTTGGCGCTCGTCTAATTCTCGCATGAGGCCACCGTTTAATTCCCTTTGGCACCATGCTGATGTTACCGATGATTGCGAAAGGATCACCAACAATGCACTGGCGTCGGTAATGGCATCCTGAATCTTCGATATTAAAGAGTCGCCAACATGGAGTTCCCATTTATCCATCCAGATTCGAACCTTGTTTTGTACGAGTTGTTGCGCAAGGCGATCAACAAAGTTGCCGTCTTGATGGGAATAGCTAATGAAAATAGGCATGATTTCTACCCCTACAATGTCGGTCGATTTCTGCTGATGGTTCGCGCTAGAAGCGCGCTATATGCTGCCGCGCTGGCGCTCGGATGAATAAAACGAATTCACTCAAGGAAGGGCAAAAAGTCTGCCTCCGGCATATCTTTAGCCAGAGTTTCGGAGATGTCATTGGCCAGATTCGAGAAGTCAAGATTCACTATCAATTCTTCAATGCAATCTTCGCATATATGCGTGATGGCGGCTCGAATCATGGCCGAAGCAATACGATTTGAATAGTTTCTCGCGTACGCCCTTATATTAGGATCTACGAAAGGGTCAGCACTATCCCATCGAATGTGTAGAGCGTTGTTGGAAGGAACTCCTTGACAATAGCTGGAGAAGGAGTAGCTCACATTTAGTGAAGCCATCTTTTCTAGTGTATCTTCGACTTCGTCGAGAGTTGCCCCAAATTCACGCTCTAGCGTTTGGATGGCTACGTGAGGATCCGACATCCGTCCATGAGGGCACGCTCGGAGGATGAGATAGAAGAAAAGCCTTCGCTCTTGATGTGTAGCTCTGGAGAAGTTTCGCGCAAAACTCTGAGCTACCGCGAGTACCGCTTCCTTCTCTTCTTTGGTGCTAATGTTTAATGTCTGATACAACGCAAGCGGATTCGGCGGCACGTAGCCAATCTTTTCGGCCGCTCGTATTTTGGAGATCAGTCGCTGGGCGACTTCTTCTGGAGTTGTTACTCTTGCGTCGACGTACGACACCGTCGAGAGAAGTCCCGGTATCTTAGTGTCATCGAAAATGACCGGGAGGATGTACTCCTCGTTCTCGCCCATAGCGCGCTCTTGTGCGCTACGTCGCTCATGTGTAGTCCATACTTTACTGGCATACTCTTTGGAGGCGAAAAGTACACAGAATCGAGCAGCTTGCGAATATACCTGGCTCAGGTGGTCGTATAAATTCTTTCCCCATAGGTCAACTTTTTCGAAGTCGTCGTAAAATACTCGCACTTCCTCGATTAGTAGGTTTTCTGCTACGGCTTCTACGTATCCTCTTTGTTCTCCGGCAAATGAGAGGCAGACGTCATACTTGTAGGGGTTTTCCTTGAATCCATACTTTGGCCAGGACATCCTTCAATGATAGCTACGCGTGGCTTCCGTCTTCAACCTGAAGTCAAGTAATGCTTTGTGGACAATTCGCCACTTTCGTGCCTATAAGGACGAATCTGAGGCCTTAAGTCTCATATGTTACGTTTAGAGTGGCTATAGTATCGAACGAAAACTGTGTACAGGATCACCGCCTGCTGTGGACAAGTGGTGTTCGTTAGTCGACACGTCGCCAAGGTGCTGAATCGGCCGTGCGGGCTATACGCGGGATGATCTTCTGCGGTTGAAGTCTGGTGCGACGTCTCTACTCTGGTGGGAAGCCCTACGGCTACTCGGAACGCAGCGCTCTTGAAAACCGCTCGCCAAAACGGTCACGGCCTCAGAGACAACGTAGGATGCAGATCGTGCAGCGGTGCTAACACCCTTGACTTTAAGCTTCGCGCCGTTGAGGTCGACGTCCTCCCGGCGGATCCAGAGCAGCTCCCAGGCCCAGGCCGGGGCAGAGCGACAGAACGCGTCAGCTACTGATTGTTCCCCTTCTCCGATGACGGGCTTGGAGGAGGAACATGAATTGCAATCACGCTAATGTCGTCATCCTCCTCGTGCCCCGCCAGCATGCGATCCATCAGGAAATCAAGGAGCATGTGCGGGCTTCCGGAAATTTCTGGCGGCACTTCGGTCGCTACAGAGCAAAGCTCAGCGAGCCCGACGTCCAGGCCGCGCTTCCTGTTTTTCACAAGCCCGTCAGAGTAGAACACGGCGGTGTGGCCGGGCGGGACGCAGAACCGGAATTGCCTGCGGTTGGTCGGCCAGCCGAGCGGTGTACCCTGCTCGCCCTCGTACAGCAGCGGCACACCCTGGGGCGAGAGCAACAGGGGCGGCGGGTACCCGGCCAGCGCCAGCGTGCCCTCGCCAGTGCCCGGCTCGATAACCATGTATGCCAGGGTCGCGATCTGCTCCGGCTCCTCGGTCGTCTCGAGCACACGGTCGAGGCCAGTGAGAACCGCACCGGGCGGCGGGTTGGTCAGCGCGAGCGCCCGCACGGTGTCGCGGATCCGGCCCATCGCCGCGGCGGCCTTGACGCCCTTGCCCATCACGTCGCCTACCACCGTCGCGACCCGGCCGTTCGGGAGGACGAACACGTCGTACCAGTCGCCGCCGACCTGTACGTGGCGGCTGCCCGAGCGGAAGCGCTGGGCGAGCACCAGGCCGCGCACCACCGGCAGGCTGTCGGGCAGCAGACTGCGCTGGAGCGTCTCCGCAGTATGATGCTCCCGCTCGAACAGGGTGGCCCGCTCGACGGCGAGCGCGCACTGTCCGGCGAACGCCTCCAGAAGGACGCCCTCCTCCTGGGAGACCTTCTGAGGGCGGGTGAAAGAGAACCGCAGCGCGCCCACGGCGCGGCCAGCGGCCAGTAGTGGCAGGCCCACCCAAGCCCGCTCGTCGCTGTGCTCAATGATCCTGTCGATCTCGTCCTCGTCGCCCCAGGCGTCCATGAGCTGGGCTCGCAGCTGGCCGGGGGATTCCGCGAAGACCGGGCGGCGACTGTTGACCGCCATGGTCATCACGCTGGAGCGGGACAGCGAGATCTCGCCGCCCGACGCGCCCTCCAGCTCCGGGATGCCGCCGTTGCTGAGCAACGTCAGCACGGCTCGGTTGGGGTCGAGCAGCGCCACCGCCGAATGGTCCGCGGCCAGGGCCGTGTGTCCCACGTTGATGATGGCCTGGACGACCTGCTCCAGGGTGAGTGCCTCTGCCAGCAGAGCAGTCGCGGCCTGCAGGTTGAGCCGCACGTGAGTGATGTCGGCGGCGAACTCGCCCTGGGCCGGCTGCTGGGTCTCCAGCTGGTCGAGAAGGTCTGCGAGCACCTGGATGCGGTGTTCTGCTCGGCGGGCTCGGTCACGGGCCAGGTCTAGTTCCTGGGTCAGGTGGGTGATCTCCTCGTGGTATCGAGTGCGATCGTGATCCCAGGTGGCACGCAGACGCTCGGTCTCCGTGCTTAGATCCTGGAGGGTCCGGGTGCGTTCTGTGAGCTGATGCTCCAGAGTCTGGGCGTAGCGCTCGGCTTCTTTCCAGCTCGTGACGGCGATCTCCAGTGCGTCGCTGACCTTCCGGACCCGGTACTCGTGCGGGTGGGCAACCTTGAGAGCGGCCATCTGAAGCTCGACCAGATGCGCGCGGACCTCGTCGGTCACGGGGGTACCAGTGCTTGCGCGTATGGTCAGAATCTTGTCGAGGAACCATCTGTCGGCGGGCACGCGCTTGCCGTTCAAGTACCGAGACACAGTGCCCTTGTCGATTGGGTGGAGTCGGCAGAACAGGCTGATCGACATGCCCAGGGCGGTGAATTGGGCTCGCAACTCTGCTGCCCAGACCATCACCTGTGGGCTGAGCTCTGGGCTCAATGGTTTCAACTCGGTTGGACGGCGGGCGATCTCGCTCACCTGCCCATCATCACCGTCCCGGCCGCTTCCCGCGATGCGCCGCAGTCATCGCGACTGTTGCCGAATGTCCGCAACCCCCGTCTGTGACTGTTGCAAGTGCAGCGCAACCCCCGTGGATTCTGGCTTTCTAGAACCGAGCACCCGTATCCGCCTCGCCATGCGCGGGCGGTATGAATGAGAGGAATCCCGTGCCTCGCCCGGTTCAGTCAACATCCACGCTCCTGTCCGTTCGGTCCGCCCTGATTCTGGGTCTGTCGCTGATCTTCGGCGCAGCCGCTGCGGTTCTCACCTACTTCGCTGTCGGTTCGGCCGCCGGGGCAATCCTGGCCGCTGGAGCAGCTACCGCAGGCGCGATTGGGCTGCTCAACCAGATCGTCAGCGGCGCCACTGACAACAACGGTGACTGATACGACTGCGAGGATGGGTTACCTTCGCCAAGATGTGAACCGCCCGGCTTCGGTGGAAATGATGATGCGCTCTCCCCGCCGAAGCTGGCGCGTTTCACTGGCTACGGATCAGAAGATCGTGGTGTGCATGCTGGAGCGGTGACAGCAGCGGTGACAGCAACGTCGGCCACCAAGGGCACATTGCCGCAGTCGCATATGACCGTCTGAGCACGGTCTTCAGTGTGCGGGCTGGGTGATTGTTCCGCCTGAAAAGCGGACGGTCGTGCTGATTGCGCAGGAAGCTATCTCCGCATGAAAGGAACGTCTTAGGCAGGTGGTTGGCGGTTCATCAGCTCGGTCAGGTCCTCATCGACTTATGAGTTGCCGCTTGTAGAGTAAGCGCCATGCGTTGCTGCTCTTGGAGAATCGCCTGAGCGGTACTCAGTACTGCCGACGGGGCGACCTTCGAGACACTTGCGAGAAGTGCCGTCGAGCGGATGTTAGTCAGCGCCCATGCCATCAATCGTTGTCCTTGCGATGAGTCAGAATGGTCCACGATTACAGCGATGGACTGGATCCGGTAGTCCAGATGAGTGATGGACCGGGCGATGGCTTCGGCCTGGTCGAGGTGGCCCGCATCAGTCAGAGCCGTCACCAGTTGTGTGAGCGCCTGGGCTTTGGCGTTCGCGTTGTTGATGGTCCGGGCGGTGGTTTCGGCGTGGCTGGCTATGAGGCGGGCGTGGTCGTGGTGGCCCGCGCCGGTTAGTGCTGTTACCAGTTGTGTGAGCGCCTGGGCTTTGGCGTTCGCGTTGTTGATGGTCCGGGCGGTGGTTTCGGCGTGGCTGGCTATGAGGCGGGCGTGGTCGTGGTGGCCCGCATCAGCCAGAGCCGTCACCAGCCGCGTCAGTGCCCGGGCTTGGGCGCTCGCGTTGTTGATGGAGCGGGCGATGGTTGTGGCATGATCAAGGCGATTTACGTGGGCCGCTGCCGTCGTCAGGTGCGTGAGGGCCTGGGCTTGGGCATCTGGGTAGGCGATCGTCCTGGCGATGGTTTCCGCGTGGTCGAGGTGGCCTGCATCGGCCAGTGCCGTCACCAGTTGTGTGAGCGCCCAGGCTTTGGCGTTTGAGTTGGTGATGGTTCGGGCGATGGTTTCCGCATGGCCAGCGATCACGAGGGCGCGGTCGAGGTGGCCTGCATCGGCCAGTGCCGTCACCAGCCGCGTGAGCGCCTGAGCTCGGGCATCTGGATGGTTGATGGTTCGGGCGATGGTTTCCGCATGGCCAGCGATCACGAGGGCGCGGTCGAGGTGGCCTGCATCGGCCAGTGCCGTCACCAGCCGCGTGAGCGCCTGAGCTCGGGCATCTGGATGGTTGATGGTTCGGGCGATGGTTTCCGCATGGCCAGCGATCACGAGGGCGCGGTCGAGGTGGCCTGCATCGGCCAGTGCGGTCACCAGTTGTGTGAGCGCCTGGGCTTGGGCATCTGGGTAGGCGATCGTCCTGGCGATGGTTTCCGCGTGGTCGAGGTGGCCCGCATCAGCCAGTGCGGTCACCAGTTGCCTGAGTGCCTGGGCACGGGAGTACGGGTCGGTGATGGAGCGGGCGATGGTTTTCGCGTGGTCGAGGTGGCCCGCATCAGCCAGTGCGGTCACCAGTTGCCTGAGTGCCTGGGCACGGGAGTACGGGTCGGTGATGGAGCGGGCGATGGATTTCGCGTGGTCGAGGTGGCCCGCATCAGCCAGTGCGGTCACCAGTTGCCTGAGTGCCTGGGCACGGGAGTACGGGTCGGTGATGGAGCGGGCGATGGTTTTCGCGTGGTCGAGGTGGCCCGCATCAGCCAGTGCGGTCACCAGTTGCCTGAGTGCCTGGGCACGGGAGTACGGGTCGGTGATGGAGCGGGCGATGGATTTCGCGTGGTCGAGGTGGCCCGCGCCGGTCAATGCTGTTACCAGTTGTGTGAGCGCCTGGGCTCGGTAATACGGGTCGGTGATGGAGCGGGCGATGGTTTTCGCGTGGTCGAGGTGGCCCGCGCCGGTCAATGCTGTTACCAGTTGTGTGAGTGCCTGGGCCTGGGCGTCCGGGTCGGTGATGGAGCGGGCGATGGTTTCCGCGTGGTCGAGGTGGCCCGCGCCGGTCAATGCTGTTACCAGTTGTGTGAGTGCCTGGGCCTGGGCGTCCGGGTCGGTGATGGAGCGGGCGATGGTTTCCGCGTGGTCGAGGTGGCCCGCGCCGGTCAATGCTGTTACCAGTTGTGTGAGCGCCTGGGCTTCGGTGTTCGCGTTGTTGATGGTCCGGGCGATGGCTTCCGCATGGCTGGCGATCAGGCGGGCGTGGTCGAGGTGGCCTGCGCCGGTCAATGCTGTTACCAGTTGTGTGAGCGTTTGAGCCTGGGCGTCCGGGTCGGTGATGGAGCGGGCGATGGCTTCCGCGCGGTCGAGGTGGCCCGCGCTGGCTAGTGCCGCTACCAGTTGCGTGAGCGCTTGAGCGGGGGCCTCTAGATGAGTGATGGAGCGGGCGAGAACTGCCGCGTGGTCGAGGTGGCCGGCGCCGGCCAGTGCTCTCACCAGTTCCGTCAGCGCCTGGGCTCGGGCGTCCCGGTTGGTGATGGAGCGAGCGGTAGTTTCGGCCTGCCTGGCGATCAGGCGGGCGTGGTCGAGGTGGCCCGCGCCGGCTAGTGCCGCTACCAACTGTGTGAGCGCTTGAGCTTTGGCGTTCGCGTTCTTGATGGTTCCGGCGATGGTTTCCGCGCGGTTGAGGTGGCCCGCACTGGCTAGTGCCGTTACAAGTTGCGTGAACGCCTGGGCTCGGGCGTCCCGGTGGTTGATGGAGCGGGCGGTAGTTTCGGCATGATCTAGGCGTCCTATATGGGCTAGTGCCGTTACCAGCTGCGTGAGCGCCTGAGCTTGGGCGTTTGAGTTGGTGATGGAGCGGGCGGTGGTTTCGGCGTGGCTGGCGATCAGGTGGGCGTGGTCGAGGTGGCCCG
>NZ_JADDIL010000130.1:0-13680 GCF_020826795.1 Microtetraspora sp. AC03309
GCCCCGCCCCGACCTACCCCGCCCCGACCTACCCCGGCATGATCTGACGGGGCCTGATCTGACCGGCCCTGTATGGGCGGCCGAGGGGTGGACGTCGCACATCGTGACCCCATCCGAAGGCGTACGGGCGGTGGACGGGCTGCTCACGGGGCTGCACGAGCCACGCTCCAGCCACCTCATGATGTTGTCGGCCATCGCGGAGCAGGACCTGCTGTCCCGCTCCTATCGGGCCGCGCTCGACGAGGGCTACCTCTGGCACGAGTTCGGGGACACGCACCTCATCCTCTAGCGCGCCCCGCCCACAGCCCCGCACAGGCAACCAACCCCGCACAGACGACCAGCCGAACCCGAACTCCGCGCGACAACCAACCCCGGCACAGAATCTGCGCAGACGGCCGGTCCTGCACAGACAACTAGGACAAATAGCGACATTTCGCCTTTAAACCTAAATTGAGTAAAGTATCCATAAAAAAGATCTTTACGCATGATCCCAGAAGTGGTAGAAACCTTTGCGTTTACTGGGGGGCCTTTCTTCAACTTCCCCCCTTCGTCCTCTGGGAGACAAACACATGCGTCACCCGATCGCAAAGATCGCCATGCTCGCGCTGGTCGCCCCGCTCACGGGTGCCACGCTTCTCGCTACCGCGCCGGCCGGCGCCACCGCGGCGTCCGTCGCCAAGGCCGACGACCCGTACAGCGTCTTCAAGATCTCCAACGTGAAGTACACGAAGAAGGCCAAGGCGGGCTCCACGGTCAAGTACTCCTTCACCGCGACCAACACCGGTCCGCACCCCGCGGACTACTACTACATCGGCGGCATCCTGCCCAAGGGCGTCGACACCAAGAAGAAGCTCTACTGGGACGGCCCCAAGGGCACGAAGTGCGACTGGGAGGGCCGCGAGTTCTGGTGCTGGACCCCGAATGTCCTTGACGTCGACGAGAGCGACTGGCTCTACATCGAGTTCCGCCTGAAGAAGACCGCGCGTGGCGCCCAGGTGGGCGAGGTCGGCGCGATCAACTTCGACGTTCCCCACGGCGCCGAGAACCTCGACAAGAAGCGCCTCAAGGAGCTCGGCATCAAGGGCTGGATCTACACCAGGAAGATCAAGACCCAGGTCGTTCGCTAGATCGGACCTGACGGACCTTCCTCTCCGCACGCTCACGCGAGCGGCATCCGTCAGACCAGATACGGCGACCTGAGCACGGTGACGCCCGCCCGGCCCGACCGGGCGGGCGTTTCGCGTTCCATCACCCCGTGCTGCTCGGTCACGGCCGTCCGCACGTACGCCTCGGCGATCCTGGCCAGGGTTCCGCGCTCCTCCTGCCGCCTCCCCGACCGCGCGAGCCGTACCTCGGGGAACCGCGTCACCTCCACCACGAGCCTCCGCGTCGCCACCACGCGGAGGACCGAGGCGAGAAGCGTGTCATCCCCGACGTAGCACCCTCGGGTGGACGTCGCCTCACCTTCCCGGTAACGCAGCGTCACCGGCCGCACGGCCGCCCCCGCGTCGATCGCCGCCTGGAACACCGCGGGCCGGAACTCCCCCATGCCGCGCCCGCACCACGTCGTCCCCTCGGGGAACGCCGCGACCGTGTCGCCCGCGCGCAGGGCCGCGGCGACACTCCCGACCACCTCCGGCAACGCCGACAGCCGTTCCCTGTCGATGAACAGCACGCCCGACCCGGCCGCGAGCGTACGGATCAGCGGCCAGGCGCCGATCTCCCGCTTGGCGAGGGGCCGCGACGCCACGGTCGCCGCCACCACGAGCGGGTCCAGCCAGGACACGTGATTCGCCACGATGAGCGTCCCGCGGCCCTCCTCCGGCTCGGCCCCCGTCACGGGCGATCCGGCGACGAACGCGAACCCTCTCCGCACGTCCAGCCTGACGCCGAGCGCGCGGAGCAGCGCCCGCGCCCACACCGCCACGATCCGGCCCCTGCGGGCCGTACGTGCCCCTCTGGCGACGAGGGAGAGGGGGATCCCGGCGAGCAGCACGAGCGCCGCGGCGGCCAGCCGTACGGCACGGCGGACCGGGCCCGCCGTGGCCTCCGGGGGCCGCACGCACGCCTCTGGCGAGCACGGGCTCACCCGCAGCCACGGGTTGGCACCCACGAGCGGCGCGGTCACCCGAGGCCGCCGAGGAAGTGCCGCAGGTAACGCCGGTCCACCTGTGCCATGGACAGAAGCACGAAGAAATCGGCCGTGCCGAAATCCGGATCATGAGCCGGGGCACCGCACACCCACGCCCCCAGGCGCAGATACCCGCGAAGCAGCGCGGGCGGCACGAACCGCCCGGACGGCTCCACCGCCGTCCCGCCCCAGGGCTTCCGCCACGGGGTGCGCGGCCGGACGCGGTACTCCTCGGGGCCGAGGGGGACCCGGTCCACGACTTCCGCGGCCGCCACGCCGCCGTCGTCCAGGGGAATCGAGCAGCACCCGCCCAGCCAGCGGAAACCGCCGTCGACCATGTAGCGCGCGATGCCGGCCCACAGCAGGGCGACGACGGCGCCCTCACGGTGGTCGGGGTGCACGCAGGTGCGCCCGACCTCGACCAGGTCCTGCCTGATCCCGGCGAGCCCGCCGAGATCGAACTCCGTGTCGGCGTACAGCCGGTCCGCCCGGCGCGGCGGCAGCAGCCGGTACGTCCCGACCACCTCACGTCCCTCGCGGACGAGGAGGTGATCGCAGTAGGCGTCGAAGCCGTCCACGTCGAGCCCGGAGACGGGAGTGTCGAGCCGTGCCCCCATCTCCTCGGCGAACACGCGGTGCCGGAGCCGCTGGGCGGCCTGCAGGTCAGCCGCGCTCGCGGCCATGCCGACCGTGTAGCGGCCGGTGTCGAGAGAGATCGTCATGGGCGCGCGTCCTTCCCTGAAAGCGTCTCGCGACCATCACGACATGCCGAAATGACCACCGCGCCTCACGGTGAAGGCACTCAGGCGTCCGCATGGTGAACCCCATGCGCGACCACAGGCCCCGGCCAAGTAGCGTTGGCCGCGATGAACCAGCGCACGCTCCTGATCACGCTCACCGGTCCGGATCGCCCGGGAGTCACCTCGCGTCTGTTCACCGTGCTGGCCGGGTTCCCCGTGACCGTCGCGGACGTCGAGCAGGTCGTCATCCGCGGTCGGCTGACCCTCGGTGTGCTCGTCGCCTACGCGGGCGGGCCGCCCACCGGCACCGGTGGCACCCTGGGCGGCCTGTGGACCGCCGTCGAGCAGGTCGCCGCCGACCTCGACATGGAACTCGAGATCGCCACCGGCACCATCTCGAAGGAGAAGCGGCGCCGCGGCCGCCTGCACGTCACCGTGCTCGGCGCCCCGCTCACGCCCGCCGCCATGGCCGGGATCAGCGGCAGGATCGCGGCGTGCGGCGCCAACATCGACCGCATCGAACGGCTGTCGAGCTACCCCGTGACGTGCATCGAGCTCGCCGTCTCCGGCGCCGACCCGGTCGCGATGCGGGCCGAGCTGGCCGCCGAGGCCGCGCTCCAGCACGTGGACGTGGCCGTCCAGCGGTCCGGCCTGTACCGCCGCGCCAAGCGGCTCATCGTCATGGACGTCGACTCCACCCTCATCCAGGCCGAGGTCATCGAGCTGCTGGCCAGGCACGCCGGATGCCTCGGCGAGGTCGCCCGGGTGACCGAGGAGGCGATGCGCGGCGAGATCGACTTCGCCGAGTCGCTGACCCGGCGGGTGGCCCTGCTGGAGGGCCTGCCCGAGGAGATCTTCGAGCAGGTCGCCAAAGAGGTCGTCTACACGCCCGGCGCACGCACGCTCGTGCGCACGCTGAAGCGCCTCGACTACCGCTTCGCGATCGTCAGCGGCGGGTTCACCCAGATCACCGACAGTCTGGTCAAGGAGCTCGGCATCGACTACTCCGCCGCCAACACGCTGGAGGTCGTCGACGGCAGGCTCACCGGCCGGGTGATCGGCGAGATCGTGGACCGGCCCGGCAAGGCCCGCGCCCTGGAGCGGTTCGCCGCGCAGGCGGGCATCCCGATCAGCCAGACCGTCGCCATCGGTGACGGCGCCAACGACCTGGACATGATCGCCGCAGCCGGCATCGGCATCGCCTTCAACGCCAAGCCGATCGTGCGGCAGGCCGCCGACACCGCCGTGAACGTTCCGTACCTCGACTCGATCCTCTACCTGCTCGGCATCTCCCGCGAGGAGGTCGAGGCCGCCGACGCCGAGGACGGGGTCGTCACACCTCGTCACTGACCACCGGGAGATCGGTCCGATCGGCCCGGTCCGCGGTGAACGCGGCGGTGGCGTAGGCGCACAGCCGCGCCGACTCCGAGTTGAGCGAGCGCATCGCGTGGTCGACCGCCGCGGCCTGGAGCAGCGCCCGCCGGACCTTCGTCGCCCGGTCGGCCGGGGCCACGTCCAGCTCGTCCAGACGCCGCTCGGCCAGCGTGCCCAGCCACCCGGAGAGGTCGGCCAGCTTCCCTTCCACCTTGCCCCCCGACTCGTACGGCTCGCCGGCCTCCACTGCGTCCGCCGCATCCTCCAACCGGTCGGCGACCGCGTCGAGCACATCCGGAACGGGCCCCGCCTCGACCCGCTCCTCCCGCAGCACCGAGGTGACCGCGATCAGATCGTCACGGACCCGCTGCGTGAGGGACATCGCCTCCGCGACCTCCTCCGGCGCCGTGACCCCGGGCTCGTGCGCGATGTAGTCGAGAGCCTTGGAGACGGCCGTCGCCGCCTTGGACGCCTTCCTGATGGACTCCTCCGCCTTCACATCCGGCAACTCGCCCCGGCTCACCTTGGCCAGCGTCCTCGACGCCGTCGCGTGGGTCCTGAGCATCCGCGCCACCCGGTCCGCCAGGCGTACGGTCTCGCCGCGCGGCCACAGCAGGCGGGTGCAGGCCAGCGCGATGACGCCTCCGAGGAGCGTGAGACCCACCCGCGCCCCGGCGAGGCCCGGCTTCTGCGGCACCTGGAAGTCGATGAGCAGCAGCACGAACATGTTCAGGAACGTGATCCAGTACGCGAAGCGGGCGCTGGCCAGACCGAACGCGAGCAGAGCCGCGACCGTGATCAGGATCGCCAGCGGCCACCGGTGCGGCGCGACCAGCAGGACCATGGCCGCGGCGAACCCGCCGATCGCCGTCCCGAGCGTGCGCCCGCCCGCCCTCGCGATCGTCTCGCCGTACGTCGGCTGGATCGTCACCAGCACGGTGATCGCGAGCCACTGCGGGTAGGCGGGCCTGGCGAACACCACGATCAGCATGGCGATCAGGGTGCCCAGCCCGACCCGCAGCGCGTGCCGGAACCCGGGATCGTCCAAGGCCAGCCGATAGCGCACCTCGGGCGTGACGGGAGTGCCCAGCTGGGGCAGGACCAGCCGCGGCGACGACAGTTCCAGCGCGGGCCCGGCCGCCTTCTCCACCGCCGAGGCGAGCCGCTCGGCGCAGTGCTCGATCTGGCGCAGCATCACGAGGTGCAGGAGCTCGCGCTCCCCCTTCGGCCGGGTGCCCCGCAGGGCGTCGACCCGTTCCTTGAACTCGTCGATCCCGGCAGGAAGCTCCATGCCCGACTCCGGGCGGGCGAGCGCCGCCGACATCGACCGCAGCGAACGGCAGAGCGTCGTGGTCAGCGCGGAGAAGCCCACCCGCTCGTCCGCGTCCGGAACCTGGCGGTACACCGTCATGCACAGCCCCCGCAGCGTCACCGCCTCGTACAGCACCCGCCGGAAGGCGGCCACCACCGCCTCCGCCTGCGGGGAGCGGCGCTGCCAGCGATGCCGTGCGCACGACCTCCTGGCCTTCTCCAGCGCCGCGGTGGCCGTACGCCGCCGTTCGTCCCAGGCGTCCCGGTCGAGGCTCCTGTCGGCGACCGCGTCCACGAGTTCGGCCATGGACGCGGCGGTCTCGGACAAGGTGATCGTCAGTGCACGGGCGCGGCGCCACGGCCACGGCAGGGGGAGCACGACCGTGGACAGCAGGCCCCCGAGGAGCATCAGCCCCAGATGCGGGATCGGCTCGACGGGCAACGGATTGGCCGCGGTCAGCAGCAGCGCCAGCGCCGCCGTCGGCCCCATCATCGGCACCACGATGCCGAGCGCCGCGAGCGCCGGGGTCACCAGGACCAGAAGCCAGTCGTGCCCCGCGACGAGGAGGATCCCGAGCAGCGTGCCCAGAGCCAGGGCGAAGGTGGCGCCGAGGAGGCGGGCCACCCGGACGCTGCCCGGATTGCGGACGGCCCGTACGGCGACCAGCCAGGCGCCGGTGCTGATCACGGCACCGTCCTCCGGATGGCCGGTCACCAGACCGAGGATCAGCGGGACGGCCACACAGGCGCACCCGGTCACACCGAACCCGAGCGCCAGGCGAGGGTCCTCGACCTTCAGCGCACGGGCGGCCCGGCCTGCCCAGTGTTTAGGGACGGTGAGCCCGGACAAGGTTGCCGGTCCCCGGATCGAGGTCGTCCCAGTCGCCGGGGAGCTCGATCACGGCGTACGCCCCGGGAGGAAAGCCCGCGTTCCCGTCACCGGTGATGGTGAGCACGAGCTCGTGAACGCCCGGATTGTGCCCGACGAGCACCAGCGTCTCGATCTCGGGGCCGGTACGGCGGAGCAGGTCGAGCAGCTCGTCGGCGTACGCCTCGTAGATGTCGCGCTCGACCTCGATCGGGGCGTCGATCCCGAGCAACTCGGCGGTCTCCCTTGTACGGACCGACGGCGAGCAGAGCACGAGGCCGGGCTTCAGCGGCCGGATGAGGTCGCCGGCGTCGCGGGCTTCCCGCCTCCCGTGCTCGGTGAGGGGACGCTCTCGGTCGGCCAGACCCGGCACCTGCGCGGCCGTGGCGTGCCGGACGACGATCAGCGTCTTCATCGGGACGCCCACACGGCGAGCGCGACGATGACCGCGAACATCGCCAGCATGCCGAGCAGGATCAACAGGAGGCTCCGCCCGCCGGATGGCTTGTCCATGACTCCTGAGTCTAGATGCGCCGGAAAAGGAGGAGGGCCCCCCGCACCCGCGGGAGGCCCTCGACGAACAGGTGTGTCAGCTCGCCACGGTCTCCGGCGTGCGCTCCTCGTTGTTCGAGGCGATGCCGCCCGAGCGGCGCTTCGACACGACGATCGCGGCCACGACCACCACGATGGCCACGGCCGTCACGCCGACGCGCAGCGCGACGTTGTCGGCGTAGGCCACGACCGCGGGGGCGATCAACAGCGCCACCAGGTTCATCACCTTGATCAGCGGGTTGATCGCGGGACCGGCGGTGTCCTTGAACGGGTCGCCGACCGTGTCGCCGATGACGGTCGCCGCGTGGGCCTCCGAACCCTTGCCTCCGTAGTGGCCGTCCTCGACCAGCTTCTTGGCGTTGTCCCAGGCACCACCGGAGTTCGCCAGGAACACGGCCATCAGCGTGCCCGCCGCGATCGCGCCCGCCAGGTAGGCGCCGAGCGGCGCGTACCCGAAGGCGAAACCGACCGCGATGGGCGTCATGACGGCGAGCAGGCCGGGCGTGGCGAGTTCGCGCAGCGAGTCACGGGTGCAGATGTCCACGACGCGGCCGTAGTCCGGCTGCTCGCTTCCGTCCATGATCCCGGGCTTGGTGCGGAACTGCTCGCGCACCTCGAAGACGACGCGTCCGGCGGCCCGGCCGACCGCCATGATCGCCAGACCCGAGAACAGGAACACCACCGCGGCACCGATGATCAGACCGACCAGCGCGTTCGGCGAGTCCACCGAGAGGCTGAAGTTCGCGAACGAGCCCAGCGCGTCCTTGACGCCCTGGGTGGCCTTGGCCAGCTCTCCCTCGACCGCCGTACGGAACGACCCGAACAGCGCCGTGGCGGCCAGTACGGCCGTCGCGATGGCGATGCCCTTGGTGATGGCCTTGGTGGTGTTGCCGACCGCGTCGAGGGAGGTGAGCACGCGGGCGCCCTCACCCTCGACGTCGCCGGACATCTCCGCGATGCCCTGCGCGTTGTCCGAGACCGGGCCGAACGTGTCCATGGACACGATCACGCCCACCGTGGTCAGCAGGCCGGTGCCGGCCAGCGCGACGGCGAACAGCGCCACGGTCACGTTGCCGAAGCCGAGCAGGAAGGCGCCGTAGACGGCGCCGCCGATGAGCAGCGCCGAGTACACGGCGGACTCGAGGCCGACCGAGATGCCGGACAGGATGACGGTCGCCGCGCCGGTCCGCGAACTCTCCGTGATCTCCTTCACGGGACGGCGATTGGTCTCGGTGAAGTAGCCGGTGAGGATCTGGATGGCGCTGGCGAGCACCAGGCCGATGATCACGGCACCGATGGCGATCAGGCGCGGGTCGGAGCCGAGCCCGGCGATCTCCTTGCTCACCCCGGACAGCTCGCTGAAGCTGGCGGGCAGGTACACGAACGCCGCGCCGGCCACCAACACTGCGGAGATGGCGGCGGAGATGAAGAAGCCGCGGTTGATCGCGGCCATCCCGTTGCGGTCGCCGCTGCGCGGCGCGGTGGTGAAGATGCCGATGATCGCCGTGATGACACCGATCATCGGGACGATCAGCGGGAACACCAGGCCCTCGGTGCCGAAGGCCGCCTTGCCCAGGATCAGGCTGGCGACCAGCATGACCGCGTACGACTCGAACAGGTCGGCCGCCATGCCGGCGCAGTCGCCGACGTTGTCACCGACGTTGTCGGCGATGGTGGCCGCGTTGCGCGGGTCGTCCTCGGGGATGCCCTGCTCGACCTTGCCGACGAGGTCGGCGCCGACGTCGGCGGCCTTGGTGAAGATGCCGCCGCCGACCCGCATGAACATGGCGAGCAGCGCGGCGCCGAAGCCGAAGCCCTCCAGCACGCTCGGGGCATCGCCCTTGTAGATCAGCACGACGATCGCGGCGCCGAGCAGACCAAGGCCGACGGTGAACATGCCCGCCACGCCGCCGGTGCGGAAGGCGATGCGCATCGCGGCCTTCTCACCTGGCGTGATGCCCTCTCCTCCGGCCTGCGCGCCCCTGGCGGCGGCCGCGACACGGACGTTGCCCCGGACGGCGAGCCACATGCCCGTGAAGCCGGTCAGCGCGGAGAACACCGCGCCCACCACGAAGAAGACCGAGCGCCCCACGGCCACGCTCGTCGAACTGGACGGCAGCAGGAACAACAGGAAAGGAATGATGACGACGAAGATGGCAAGTGTCCGGAACTGCCGCGTGAGGTACGCGGCGGCACCTTGCTGTACGGCTTTCGCGATGTTCTGCATTCGCTCGGTGCCTTGCCCCGCGGCGAGCACTTCGCGGACGAGACCGCCCGCTACGGCGAGAGCGATCAGGGCCACCGCGGCGACCACAACGACGAGTGTGAGATGGGAACCGCTCAGGGATACCGCTGCGCCTTCGTCAGCGGCAAAATAGGCAGACATCCGTCCTCCTCGGCCAGACGGGTTCTGGAGTCCGCGCGAACAACGAAGAAATGCGCTGCTATCCACGCCGACTCGTATGTCCCGGACGGCGCTGCTGTCAATGGTTTCGGCGGGCCGAGCGGCGCCTTCCGGGTGGTTGGCAGTGCCGCTTCCGGTTGCATCCGCAATACCTTGGCCGGTGCGGGGAGTCTACGCAGCGAGACGGCGGATATGAAGGCCCTTTCGCCAGCTAATCCTGATGGCGTTCAGGAATAACGGGATCTTTGCCTGGCCACGCTGCTTCCTTGACCTCATGTCATCCGAATTACGACAGACGGGAATACAGAGTTTCGGGCGTCCGAATATCGGGGAGGTTGAGCAGCATAAAAAGATCGAGCGCCGCCCCCTACAGGGAGGCACTCGATCTCGATCAGACCGCGGCTACGCCGTTGGGCGACGCGGGCCAGCTCATGCGGATGCGCATGCCCTTGGCGCCGGACGACACCTCGACGTCGTCGGCCAGACCCGCGATGACCGCGATCCCGAGGCCGGGCATCTCTGGCACGAGGGTCCCGTCCGTGGGGATCACGGGTTGCTGGAGGTCGTCGCTGGGAGCGACGTCGGTGACGGTGACCTCGAAGCGTCCCGAGTCGTCGCGCAACTCGATGACGATCGGCTCTCCCGGGCAATGGACGCGATGCGCCTCCACTGCCCGCGAGCACGCCTCTCCGACGGCGAGCCGCACCTCGTCCAGCAGCGCCTCCGACACGCCGGTGCGCCGGGCGATGGCCGTGGCGACCAGCCGTGCCGTACGCACGTGGGCCGGGAGTGCGCTGAACGTCAGCTCGACGGTGGCCATGCTGGCTCCTCGGCCGTCACTTGTCTCGGCCGTGGGCTTCCTTCGCCTCGTCCACCGAGGCGTAGATCCCGAAGACCTTGGTGAGACCGGTGATCCGGAAGATCTTCAGGATGCGTTCCTGCGTGCAGACGAGCTCCAGGGAGCCGTCGTGCGCCCGCACCCGCTTGAGCCCGCCGACCAGCACGCCGAGCCCGGTGGAGTCCAGGAAGTCCACCTTCTCCATGTTCACAAGGAGGTGGAAGTTGCCCTTGTTGACCAGGTCGATCAGCAGCTCACGCAGTCTGGGCGCGGTGTAGACGTCGATCTCACCTTCGACATCGACGATGGTGAGGTTGTCCTCGGAATGGTGGTCCAACTTCAGATCCACAGATCCTCCAGCGCCTTGCATGCGTAGGTCCTCGATGGAGGTCGTGCATCCTGGAAGCCCGAAAGCCCCAGAAGAACGACCCCGACGCGCGGCATTCAACCACGCTACGACTCCGTGTCTATACGAAATCCCGACTCCGAGCGACTCTCCCCACAGATGCCATAGTGGAAACCAGTGACTTCGTCTACCTCACCTTCACGTCGGACAGGCCCTCTCCTGGCACGGCTGCTCTCGGCACCGTCGCGCAGCGGGCGGGTCACGCATGTCGAGCACGTTCCAGCACGTCAGGCGGGCCAGGCCGGCTGGCCGGAGTGGGCTCCGGACGTGCTGGTGAGCCGATTGGAGAACCAGGGCATATCGGGCCTCTGGCAACACCAGCTCGACACCGCCGAGCACGTTTGGCGTGGCCAAAACGTGATCATTGCCACTGGCACCGCCTCGGGAAAATCTTTGGCCTACCTGCTCCCGGCCGTGGCCGACGTCCTGGCAGGCGGCACCGTGCTCTACCTGACACCGACGAAGGCACTCGCCGCCGATCAGCTCCGCGCGGTCAGGGCGCTGCGACTGGCCCAGGTCAGGGCGGCCACCTTCGACGGTGACACTCCCGCGGAGGAACGTCCCTGGGTACGGCAGCACGCCAACTATGTCCTGACGAATCCAGACATGCTGCATCGGTCGATGTTGCCGGGCCATGCCCGCTGGTCCTCGTTCTGGCGACGGCTCCGGCTGGTGATCGTCGACGAATGCCACGGATACCGCGGCGTCTTCGGCTCGCACGTCGCCCAGATCCTGCGCCGCCTGCGGCGGGTCTGTGGGAAGCACGGCTCCCGCCCCACCTTCCTGCTGGCGTCGGCCACCGCGAGTGACCCCGCCCTGGCGGGAACACGCCTGACGGGCCTTGAGATGGCCGAGGTGACCACGGACGCCTCGCCCCGGGGTTCCGCCACCTTCGCGCTCTGGGAGCCGCCTCTGACGGACCTGCGGGGCGAGAACGGCGCGCCGATCCGGCGCACGGCCACCGCCGAGACGGCCGACCTGCTCACCGACCTCGTCGTCGAAGGGGTGCGAACGCTGGCCTTCGTCCGGTCCCGCCGGGCCGCCGAGACCGTCGCGCTCACCGCGCGGAGGAATCTCGAAGAGATCTCCCCCGATCTGCCGTCCCAGGTGGCGGCCTACCGGGCGGGTTACCTGTCCGACGACAGGCGGGCGCTGGAGAAGTCGCTGCGGTCGGGTTCGCTGATGGGCCTGGCCACCACCAACGCCCTGGAACTCGGTGTCGACGTGTCCGGGCTGGACGCCGTGCTCATCGCCGGCTGGCCGGGCACCCGCGCCTCGCTCTGGCAGCAGGCGGGACGGGCCGGGCGGGCGGGACAGGACGCCCTCGCCGTGCTCGTGGCCCGGGACGACCCGCTGGACACCTACCTCGTCCACCATCCGGAGGCACTGTTCGGCCGGCCGGTGGAGGCCATCGTGCTCGATCCCGACAATCCGTACGTGCTGGCTCCTCATCTGTGCGCGGCCGCCGCGGAGATCCCGCTGACCGAGCAGGATCTGGAGGTCTTCGGCCCCGCCGCACCGGACGTCCTCGACGACCTGGTGGACAGGGGGATGTTGCGGAAGCGCACCACCGGCTGGTTCTGGACCAGCCGGGGACGCGCCTGTGATCTGGCCGACATCCGCGGCGCGGGAGGCGCTCCGATCCAGGTCGTGGAGGCTGCCACGGGACGGCTCCTCGGCACCGTGGACGAGCCGTCCGCCCACATGACGGTCCACTCCGGGGCGGTGTACGTCCATCAGGGCGAGACGTTCGTCGTGGACCTGCTCGATCTCGACTCCGACGTCGCCCTGGTCACGGCGGCCGAACCCGACTACACCACGTACGCGAGAGACATCACGGATATTCGGGTGGCCGAATCGATCCGTATGCAGCCTTTCGGGCCGGGCGAGTTGCATTTCGGATCCGTGGAAGTGACCCAGCAGGTCGTCTCGTACATCAAGCGGCGCACCCAGACCGGCGAGTCCCTCGGCGAGGAACCGCTGGACCTGCCACCTCGAACGCTGCACACCCGGGCGGTCTGGTGGACACTGCCCGACCTCGCGCTCGCGCCGCTGATGGCTGACACCGACGGCAAGCCTGTGGACCTCGGTGGTGCGGCTCATGCCGCGGAACACGCCTCCATCGGCCTGCTCCCCCTGTTCGCGACGTGTGATCGATGGGACATCGGCGGCGTCTCCACGCAACTCCACCAGGACACCGGTCTGCTGACGGTCTTCGTGTACGACGGCCATGACGGCGGGGCGGGCTTCGCCGAACGAGGCTTCGCCCGCGCCGTCGACTGGCTCTCCGCCACCCAGGAGGCCATCGCCTCCTGCGAATGCGAGCAGGGCTGTCCGTCCTGCATCCAGTCGCCCAAGTGCGGCAACGGCAACGAACCCCTCGACAAGGCCGGCGCGCTCCGCCTGCTCGGCATCCTGCTCGGCTCGGACACCCGCCCGGAGTGATCAGGGCCTGGATTGATCAGGACTCAGCCGATCATGGCCCTGGGCAATCACAGCCCTAGGCAGTCACGGGTCGGGCAGTCACGGCTCCGGGCAGGTACGGCTCCGGGCAGGTACGGCTCGGGCAGTCACGGCTCGGGCGGTCACGGCTCCCGGGCCATCCCAGCCTTTGGTAGCGATCAAGGTGCCGTGGGTCAAGGTGCCGTGACGGGTCCCGCGCGGGCGAGAGCCGTCGCCGTCCCGACACCCGCGATGGGCAGGACACGCGGCACCGTGACGGCGACAGCGACGTCCACGATGCCGTCTGAGAGCGCGCAGGAATCCATCCGCGCGCCATTGGCCATCGCCACCATGTCCGCACGCCGGCATGCCCCTTCCGGCGCGGAGAAGGCGTGTGCTGCCGCCGCCAGGGCGCTGAGATCGGCCGCGCTCTGCGCCCGATGGCGCGCCACCCTCACCGCTCCGACCTGAAGCACCGCCAGCGCGACGACCCACACCACGGCCATGAGCGTGACCATCCAGACCGTGGCCGACCCCCTCTCCCGAGCCACTCTTTCCCTCAATCTCCTCACGCCGTCTCCCCCGCCCCCACACCGTTTCCGCCGTCCCCACAC
>NZ_JADDIL010000131.1:0-13108 GCF_020826795.1 Microtetraspora sp. AC03309
AGGTGCAGCGAGCCAGAAAGGGGTGGATACCGGCGACGCAGGGGAGGGCGAGGAGGGTGATTCGGGACCTCATGGAAGAACTCCTTGAGTCTGGAGAGGGTGCCCGGTGAAAGTAGGCGCTCCTGCTTTCAGGCCGCTTGCAGGGGGCTTTCCTCCCAGGTCGCCGGTATCCACCCCTTTCTGGCTCGCTGCACCTTTCACGGCATATGGCGTCATTTACGGCAAGTTGCGCCGCACGTGCCGCCCCTTCCTCCTCGCGTGGACGCCGTGCGCACGCGTAAAGGGCCCGGCTCAGCGAGCCGGGCCCTTCCCTCGTTCAGGTGTTACGCGATGCTGCCGGACCAGACGTTCGCCGCGGCCTTGTAGATGCCGTACAGCTCGCCGTCGAAGTACGGCGAGACGCTGGTGTCGATCCGGTTGTTGCCGTCGGTGTCCGAGACGCCGCTGGTGACGCCGTTCAGGTAGCCGATGCGGCGGGCGTTGCTGTAGTTGAGCAGCCAGGACGAACCGGAGGAGCCCTCGCCGGTGAAGGAGGACTTCACGCCGACCAGTTCCTCGGCCTTCACCGAGGGGGCCTTGGCGGCGAACGTCTTGCCGTAGCTCCACTTGAGGGTCTTGCCGGAGAAGGCGTAGTTGCCGTCCGGGTGCGAGCCGCTCGGGTAGCCGAAGACGTAGACGTACTTGCCGAGCTTCTGGTTGTAGGCCAGGCCCTGCCCGCCGACGTTGTCGCCGAGGCGGCCGACGTCGGTGAACTTGACGACGTAGTACTTGCCGCCCTTCGACTTGCGGATGTACCGGCTGTACTTGTCATAGGTGGCCTTGTTGACCTCCTGCCAGTTCCACTCCGCGGCGTCGAACCAGTTGGTGCCCGAGCCGGCCTTGATGCCGTTGTAGACGGTGACGAACGCGTAGTCGCGGTCGCCGTCCTCGTACACGTCGAAGTCGTAGTGCGTGAACGCCTGCTTGCCGACGTAGATGCCCCACGGCGCCTTGCTCTGGTAGTAGCCGGGGACGAACACCCAGCGGTCGAGGGTGGCCTTGTTCGACTCGGTGTCGTACACGCAGTGGCCGGCCGTGGCGACCAGGTTGCGGTACTTCGCCTGGAGCGACGTGGCGGTGCACCAGTGGGGCCTGCCGTCGGAGCCGGTGAAGAAGACCTTGCCGGTGGTCTTGGGCAGGTTCACGTTCTTGGACCTGCCGGATCCGCCGTTGCCGGTCGGTGCGACGGTGCCCGGCTTGCTGTCGGGGGAAGGCCCGCCCTTGGAGATGTGCTTCGCCACGATCTGCGTCTCGTACGGCGACGCGTTGACCAGGTTGGCCGCCTTCTGGTTCAGCCAGAAGGCGACGACGTTCTTGGCGGCGATTCCGCTTGCGGCCAGCGGGTCGGTAGCCGTGTCACCAGCGGCCTGCGCGGGTGCCACGAGCGTGCTGCCGATCAGACCGGCGGCAGCGAGACCCCCGAGAGGGAGGACCAGGCGCTTGACTCGGGTGTTCATGGAGCTCCTTGCGCTGTCGATAGACGCGAACGTCCCATCTGTCAGTAAAGGGATGGTCAAAACACTACATGCGAGATCTTGCGGTCCCGGGCCTTGTCGGCGCTGCTTTCTCGCGTCGAGGCGCCGTGACTTTTTCGTGATTTTCCACAATTGGTGTCATCTTCGAGATCATTTCGTGATGTATGCGCAGGTGGCCGGGCGGCGGCGGACGGCCACGCGACACCCGACCGCGAAGATCACCTAGGTGGAAGATGTGATGTAACTCACATAAATCCAATGGCACCGATTGGCCCATGATCACGTCTAATCCATCCCGAAATGCGACGAAGGCCCAGCCATCCGGCTGGGCCTTCGAGAGGGCTGGGCCTTCGAGAGAAGGGAAGGCGGAGCCCGGAGGGAAACCGGGCCCCGAGGTGGGGACGCGAGGGTCTTAGAAGACGTTGCCCGACCAGCTCGCCGCGGCCTCCGAGTAGACGCTCTTGGTCTCGCCGTCGAAGTACGCCGAGCTCAGGGTGTCGTAGCGGTCGTTGTCGTCGGAGTCGACCACCAGGCTGGTGACGCCATCGATGTAGCCGGTCCGCTTGGTGTTGCTGTACTTGATCAGCCACGGCCCGCCGTCGGCGCCCCAGGTGAAGGCCGCCTTCAGCGTGATCTGCTCATCGATCTTGAGGGCGCTGCTGACGGGCGTCTTGCCGCTGGTCTTGCCGTAGGCCCACTTGGCGGTGACCCCGGTGTACGGCTTGTTGCCGTCAGGGTGGGCCGACGCCGGGTAGCCGAAGGCGAAGTGCGCGGTGCCGGTCTTCTGGTTCCACGCGAAGCCCTGCGCGCCGACGGTCGCGCCCAGCGAGTAACCGGTGTTGGCGACCCCGGCGGTCTTCGTGGCCGTGCTGTCCAGTTCGACGCCGTTGTAGACCGTCACGAACGCGTAGTCGCGGTCGTAGTCCTCGTACACGGAGAAGTCGTAGTGCGTGTACGCGGTCTTCCCGACATACAGGCCCCAGGGGGTCTTGCCCTGGTAGTAACCCGGGATGAAGACCCATTTGTCCATGGTCTCGGTGTTCGCGGCCGTGTTGTAGACGCAGTGCCCGGCGGTCGCGACGAGGTTCTTGTACGTGGACACGATCGAGGTGGCCGAGCACCACCGCGGCTTGCCGTCGCCGTCGAGGAAGAACACCTTGCCGATGGTCTTCGGCAGGTTGACGTTCTTCGAGGTGGACGTGGTGGACGACGAGGTCGCTGAGATCGAGCCCGCCGCGGTGCTCGCGGCGGCGCCGCCGGTCGACACCACCTTCTTGACCGAGGCGGAGTCGAGGTTGCCGGACGGGCCGGAGAACTGTGTCGAGCGCTTCAGGTTGGCGCCCGAGTCGCCCAGCCAGTAGAGGGCGACGGACTGGGCCTCGGTCGGCTTGACGAGCTTGTCGTGGTGGACGGTGGTGCCCGCCTGCGCCGTGCCGGCCAGCCCGCTGGTGAGGAGCGCGGTCGCGGCGACGGCCGCCCCGCTCAGGGAAAGGATGCGCTTCATGGGGGTTTCTCCTCGCACTGTCGTGAGGCGACTCTCGCGCCTCATGCGTCAGAAAAGGTCGTGAGGAACATATCCGCGCGTCGGAGAAAAGGAGAAGAGCGCTTTTATGGAGCCATTCGGCAGGCGGTCGGCCGACCTTCGGAAATTAATGTCTTCTTGGTTTATTTAAAGGATCTTAGATGGAGAAGTCGCAGGCGGGCGCGGTGGTCGCCCGTACCTGCGGCCATCCCGAACGCAATGTGAGGGGAGTTTGTGTGACGCACATCATGTCGTTCGCGCGGCACTGGAATGAGGGAGCGGACGTCTGAAAGAGCGCTCCGGCGGTGTCGCCGGGAAAAGGCTCAGGGAAAGGTTGGGGAAAGGTCGGGGAAGGGTCGGGGAATCCCGGACGCGAGCCGCCCGGAACCCGCGTGGAGGTCGCACGGAGGTCGCACGGAGCTCAGGAGCCGACGGGCTTGGGAACCGGCGGAGCTCAGGAGGTGGACTGGCGCGTGGCCTGCAGGTAGACGCGCTGCGTGACCGTGTTGAAGTAGGGCGTGGACACCGCGTCCACCCGCCCGTCCCCGTTCAGGTTCCAGGTCAGGCTGGTCACGCCGTTGATCCAGCCGGTGCGCTTGGCGCTGTCGTAGCCGATGACCCAGGGGCCGCCGCTGGCTCCGGAGGTGAACTGGCACCCGGTCAGCCGTACCCCGTGCTCGAGCTGCCAGGTGGGCGCGCTCGCCATCTTCTTCTCGGTCGTGTTCGCGCACGCCTTGACGTCCTGGCCGGTGTACGGCCGGCTTCCGTCGGGGTGGGCGCCCGCGGGATAGCCGAAGACCTGGACCCTCCGGCCGGTGCCCTTGTTCCACGCGAAGTGGAAGGCGCCGACCCTGTCCTCGAGGAGCCCCGCGTCGGCCGAGCGGTACTTCACCTTGCCCGCGTCGGTGTAGGGCTGCCAGGTGAAGCCGCGGTACACGGTGACGAACGCGTAGTCCCGATCGAAGTCGCCCTGCCCCTGGAAGTCCTGGTGCATGTACAGCGTGTGCCCGACGAAGATGCCGGCGCTCGTGTCGCCGTTGGCGTACGACGGGATGAAGATCCAGTTCTCGACCGGCTTGTCCCTGGCGAGGGAGTAGGCGCAGTGCCCGGCGGTCGCGACGAGGTTCTTGTATCCGGAGTGCACCGCGGAGGCGGAGCACCAGTACTCCTTGTCGTCGACCTTGAAGAAGACCTTCCCCACCATCGGTGGCGCGTCCGAGGCCGGGGCGCTCGCCGCGGGGGAGGAGGCGGCGGGGGTGGAGGCCGCCGCGCGTCCGACCTCCGCGGCCGACGTCGTGGCCGTGGTCGAGGGGGACGGCTTGGTCTTCGGCTCGTAGCTGCTCGCCCGCTTGAGCCGGTCCGGGCTCCAGTACGACGCGACCTTGCGCATGTCGACCTGCGTCGCAGCCAGGGCGTACGAGCTGACGTCGCCCTTCAGCATCGTCGGCAGGGACGCCGTGGTCACGGCGGAGGCGGGCGCCGCGGGCGCCGGAAAGGAGACCATGGCGACCACGCTCGTCGCGGCAAGGCCGCCGACGAGGCCGAGTGAGAGTCGCCGATACACCGTCTGCCTTCCTTCATGGGTGGTAAGGGGTGATTTTTCCAGATCAACAGGAAATACGCGAAGCTTCGTGACTGGCTCGTTATGAAACCCGCGGAACCGTTGGGATCTCCGGGACGTCAGATTTGCCCGACGCGGCGGAGTGGACGCTTGATCGGAGGGGCTCCCCCGGACAGGCTGTCGTCAGCCGATTCGGGGGATTGATATGAGGCAACTTCTCGCACTTCTAGCCTTTACGGCTATCGCGACCGGCCCGGCGAGCGTCGCCGTCGCCGCCACCGTCCCGCCGCCGTGGGAGCCTGACGTCATGCTCGACGCGCCGGTCAGGATCCACCCCATGAAGGCGCGCGCCAAGGCGCTGATGATGACCGTGGCCAAGGGGCCCGCGGGGACGCAGCCGCAGCGCTACGCGTTGCTCAGCTGCTCCCCTCCATCGCGGGGCACGCACCCGGCGCCGACGAAGGCGTGTCCGATGCTGGAGAAGGTCGGCGGTGACCCCGCGAAGCTCCAGCCGGACCCGACCGTCGCCTGCCCCATGCTCTTCGAGCCGGTCACGGTGACGGCCTCCGGAATGTGGAACGACGTCTACGTCCGGTTCGAGCGCACGTACGGCAACGCCTGCCAGCTCCGTGCGATGACAGGTGCCATCTTCGCCTTCTGAGCGAGGCGCCGTACGTGAAAGGGGCCCGGTGCCGTCCGCCGGGCCCCTTAAGCATCTCCGGAAACCCCACAGCCCTCACTGTGCCTGGTTCAGCACCCCGGCGTCGCTCGCTGTCCCCTTGAGCTTGTCCATCGAATCTCGCAATGCCTCGCCCCTTTCGCGCACCGCCTGGAGCCCCCGGTTGTCTGCGGGTCGCGGCCCCGCGCCTGTCCGGCTGTCGCATGCGGATCGCCGCCGTTCCGCTTGAGCGTCTGTCGGGCGAGCCGTGCTCATGTACGCATTCCCTGTGTTGCCAGCTCACATTCCGCACATTTCGGTCAGGTTTTCGAAATCGCTTGAGATTCTTGTGACGGCCCGATTACTTTCAGTGTTGACATCTAAATGTCGGGCAGGGGACGCTGGAGCCATGCGGAGAACCACGGTGCGGATCGACGAGGCACTTCTCAACGAGGCGAAGGCGTTCGCCGCCAGAAACGGCAGAACCCTCAACTCAGTGATGGAGGACGCGTTGAAACAGTTACTCAGTCGCTCCGATCGCGCGCGGGAGCGCGCGCGCACGGAGCTGATCACCGCAGGTGATCCCCGGGATGCCGGGCTCGTCGACTGGAGTCCCGCGGCGACCACGGAGTTCCTGCTGGAGGACGACTTCGACCATTTCGTGGAGGTGGAGCGGCGTGCGATTGCTGGACGTGAACGTGCTGGTCAACGCCCATCGCAGGGACGCTGAGCGGCACGCGGGGTTCCGTGCGTACGTCGAGGACATCATCCACGGGGACGAGCCGTACGCCGTCACGGACATGGTGGTCAACGGCTTCATGCGCATCGTGACCAATCGCAGGCTGCCCACCCCCAGCACAACAGAGGAGGCGCTCGGCTTCGCCGATCAGATACGCAATCAGCCGCACGCCGTCGTGGTGAACCCCGGGGCAAGGCACTGGGAGATCTTCGTTCGGCTCTGCAAGGAGGCGCAGGCGACGGGGAAGCTCTTGCCCGATGCCTATCTGGCCGCGCTGGCGATCGAGCATGGGTGCGAGTTCGTCACCTGTGACGGCGATTTCGCGAAGTTCCCCGGCCTGCGGTGGCGGCATCCGCTGAACTGAGTCCGCCGGATTCCTGATCGCGTACGGCGTTCGTCCCCACGGCGCTCAGCGAGAGCCGTACGTGATCGTGAATGAGGTGCGGAGTAATGTTCGGGCATGTTCGCCGTAACCGCCACGCAGACCGATCCCGACAACCCTCTCAAGGGGCTGACGCTCGGTGAGCGCCCTGACCCCACGGTTCCCGACGGCTGGACCACGGTCACCGTCAAGGCCACCGCGCTCAATCACCACGATCTATGGACGCTCAAGGGTGTGGGCATCCGCCAGGACCGCCTGCCCATCGTTCTCGGCTGCGACGCCTCCGGCCTGGACGAGAACGGCAACGAGGTCATCGTCCATTCGGTGATCGGCACTCCGGTGAACGGAGACGAGACGCTCGATCCCCGACGCTCGCTGCTTTCCGAGGTCCACGACGGGACCTTCGCCGAGAAGGTGGCCGTCCCCAAGGGGAACCTCGTGCCCAAGCCCGCGGCGATCTCCTTCGAAGAGGCCGCCTGCCTGCCCACCGCGTGGTTGACGGCCTACCGCATGCTGTTCGACAAGGCCGGGGTGCAGCCGGGCTCGACCGTGCTGGTCCAGGGCGCGGGCGGCGGCGTGTCGACCGCGCTCATCGCGCTCGGCCGGGCCGGCGGTTTCCGGATGTGGGCCACCAGCCGGTCGGAGGAGAAGCGGGCCCGTGCCCTCGAACTCGGCGCGGATCAGGTCTTCGAGAGCGGGGCGCGGCTGCCCGAGCGGGTCGACGTGGTGATGGAGAGCGTCGGCGCGGCGACCTGGGACCACTCGCTGAGCTCGCTGCGACCCGGTGGCCGCATCGTGACCTGCGGTGCCACCAGTGGCATGGTCGCCCCCACCCAGCTCGCCCAGGTCTTCTTCCTGCAGCGATCCATCGTGGGGTCCACCATGGGGACCAGGGATCAGCTCGCCAGGCTGGCGGTCTTCCTGGAGCAGACCGGCGTCCGTCCGATCATCGACCGGGTGCTGCCGCTCACGCGGGCCGACGAGGGTTTCGCCGCCATGCATGACGGCGGCATCTTCGGAAAGATCGTTTTCACCGTCTGATCCGTCCGGCGTGGGAAGCCGTTCCTGAGAGTGCCGCATGACACGGTCCGTTCCGTGTCGGCGGCCGTTCTCAGGAATGGTCCGCCGCTGTGCCGCCGCCTGGGCGGAACAGGGCGAGGCGGCGTTCGTGGGAGTGCTGAGCGGGCCCGTCGGGGGGTGCGCGGGCAGGAACGGGTTACGCCAGCCGTACATCGCGGCGCTCAGGGCCGGAGAGCGTCGCGGATGCGCTCGGCCGCCTGGTCGAGGATGGACCGGCATTCGTTGAGCGCGGACTCGGTGACCCCGCCCTGGGCGGCCTCATGCTGGACCCGGGCGACGAAATCAGCCAGCATCCGCCCGAACTCGGCGTCCGCGTGGGCGTGGCCGGGAGGCGGGCCGGACAGCGGCCACGTCTCCGCCCAGATGCGGTTCCACTCGCGCTGCCAGCGTTCGGTCTCCTCGCGCCACTGCTGCTTGTGGCGCTTCCACTCGTCCTTCTGCTGGCGCCACTCCTCCTTGTGCTGCTGGCGCTGCCGCTTCCACTCGTCCTTCTGGTCGCGCCAGGCGTCGCGGTTCTCCCGCCTGCCGGTCTGGTTGATGTCCTTGGCCATCTGGGTGAGTTCCTGCCGGAGGGACCGGACGGTCTGCCGGACGTCCTCCTTGACCTCGCGCGCGATGTCCTGGACCGACGCGGTGATCTCCTGCTCCAGTTCGGCGAGCTCGTCCATGCGGTCGACCAACTCGGCCCGGCCCTTGTCGGTGAGCGTGAAGACCTTCTTGCCGTCCACGACCTCGTGGGTGACGAGGCCCTCCTCCTCCAGCCGCGCGAGACGCGGGTAGATCGTGCCCGGTGACGGCGAGTAGACCCCGAGGAACCGGTCCTGGAGCAGCCGGATCACCTCGTAGCCGTGTCTCGGGCTCTCTTCGAGCAGTTTGAGCAGGTACAGCCGCAGTCGGCCGTGCCCGAAGACCGGACTCATGCCCACTCTCCGTTTCGCTGGTTCGCGGATTCCTTGCTGAGCAATGTGACGTCACCGGAGACCGTGGTCGCCTTGACGGAGGCCATGCCGCCGCCGATTCGTCCGGTCAGTGACCTCGCCGCCGGCCGGTTGTTGGTCTCCAGCCCGGGGAAGGCCGCGTGGAGGCTGCCGGAGGTGGAACGAAGCGTCACGTCGCTGTCGACCGTCTGCGGGAGCCGTACGACGATGGCGCCGGACACGCTGTTCAGCGTGACGTGGCCGGTGGGCGCGAGATCCAGGTCGGCGGTGATCCGGCCGGAGACCGTGTTGGCCCGCAGCCGGTGCGGGGAGCCTCCGGCGACCGTCAGCTCGCCCGAGACGCTGGTGAACGACAGGTCGCCGGCGAGGCCGCGGCTCTCCACCGAGCCGGACACCGTCTCGGCGCTCACGTCGCCGCTCACGCCGTCCAGGACGATCTCGCCGGAGACGCTCTTGACGTTGGTCCGCGCCTCGAAGCCAGCGACCACGGCGGACGCCGAGATCACGCCGACCTGCACGGGGCAGTCCTTCGGGACGGTGAGCGTGGCGGTGGTGATCCGATTGCCCGGCCGCAGCCAGCCGAGGATGCCCTCCCAGGTGAGGTCCTTGTACGCCACGGTGAGCCGGCCGTCCTCGTCGTGGGTGACCACGAGCGGTGGTGTGCCGGCGTCGCTGACGTCGAGGGTGGGCGGGCCGTCGCTGGCGAGCACGGCGAGCCGTCCCGCCACGATGCGCACGCTTAAGTGCGACACGGGCCCGAACGTCAGTTGTCCGGGCTTCTCGATCGTCCAGTGGGACATGGCTCGACCTTTCGACGTGAAGTTCGTCGGCCCCCGCGCGATCAGCGGCGAACCCTCCACAAGACACGATATGTCGTGTTTGTCGAAAGTCAAGATGTATCGCGTTTCTGATCCCTCTCGCGCGGCCCGCGCCCGGTCTCTCGCAGGCCGGGCCGCTCGTTCTCGGGTGCCCTTACTCGTCCTCGTCGTCGAGGCGGGCGAGCCAGGTGGCCAGGCGCTCCACCGGGATCTCGAACTCCGGGTTGAGGTCGACGAACTCGCGCAGCCGCTCGGCCAGCCAGCCGACGCTGACCTCCTCGTCGCCCCGTCGGTGGGCGAGCTCCTCGATGCCCCTGTCGGTGAAGTACATGTCCTCGCTCCTCGATCGTCCCCGCAAAGGGGGAAGTCCCCCGCGGACGGGCCGAGGGGGACTTCTCTGGGTGTGCCGCGGGCCGGGGGCCCGGTCGTGCTAGCCGAAGATCTCCTTGGCGATCGACTCCAGCTCGGCGTCGTGCGTGGAGTGCGATCCGGTCGCCGGCGACGAGTTCGCCGCCCGGGAGACGCGGCGCAGACGCCGGCCGTCGAGCAGCTCGGGCCGCTCGGTCAGCTTCAGCGTGAGGTACGGCCACGGGCCCATGTTGACCGGCTCGTCCTGTGCCCAGATCAGCTCGGCGTCACCGGAGTAGCGCGCGAGCTCCGCCTTGAGCGGGTTTTCCGGGAACGGGAAGAGCCGCTCGACGCGGACGATCGCGACGTCCTTCCTGCCGGACTTCTCCCGTGCGTTGACCAGGTCGTAGTAGACCTTGCCGGAGCACAGGACCACCCGGGTGACCGCGGACGGGTCCACGGTCGTGTCCCCGATGACCGGCCGGAACGCGCCGGAGGTGAACTCCGACGTCGCCGACGCGGCGCCCTTGTGGCGGAGCAGCGACTTGGGCGTGAACACGATCAGCGGCCTGCGCCGGTTCGACAGGACCTGCCAGCGAAGCAGGTGGAAGTAGTTCGCCGAGGTGGTCGGCTGGGCGACGGTCATGTTGTCCATCGCGCACATCTGCAGGTAGCGCTCGATCCGGGCCGAGGAGTGGTCCGGGCCCTGGCCCTCGTAACCGTGCGGCAGCAGCAGCACGACCGACGACCGCTGGCCCCACTTCTGCTCGCCCGACGAGATGAACTCGTCGATGATCGACTGGGCGCCGTTGGCGAAGTCGCCGAACTGCGCCTCCCAGGCGACCAGGGCGTCGGGGCGCACCACGCTGTAGCCGTACTCGAAGCCCATCGCCGCGAACTCGCTCAGCAGCGAGTCGTAGACGTAGAACTTCGTCGTCCCGTGGTTGAACGTCTTCAGCGGGGTGTGGTCCTCGCCGGTGACCCGGTCGACCAGGACGGCGTGCCGCTGGCCGAACGTGCCCCGGCGGGAGTCCTGCCCGACGAGACGGACGGGGTGGCCGTCGATGAGCAGACCGCCGATGGCCAGAGCCTCACCGGTCGCCCAGTCGATCGCGTCGTCGGTGACCATGGTGCCGCGGCGCTGAAGGATCGGCGCCAGGCGCGGGTGCACCGTGAAGCCCTCGGGCAGGTTGAGCTGGGTCTCGATGACCCGCTTGACCGTCTCCTCGGAGATCGCGCTCTCGGTGTCCTCGTGCGACCAGGGGATCACCTCGTCGGCCGGAGGCTTGACGACCGCGCCCGGCTCGAGCGGCTTCTTGGCCGCCTCGCGGGTCTCGGTGAACGCCCGCTCCAGCTGGTCCTGGTAGTCCCGCAGCGCCTGCTCGGCCTCTTCGACGGTGATGTCGCCGCGGCCGATCAGGGACTCGGTGTAGAGCTTGCGGGTGGACCGCTTGGCGTCGATCAGGTCGTACATCAGCGGCTGGGTGAACGAGGGGTTGTCCGTCTCGTTGTGCCCGCGACGCCGGTAGCAGACCATGTCGATGACGACGTCCTTGCGGAACGCCTGGCGGTACTCGTAGGCGAGCCGGCCGACCCGGACCACGGCCTCGGGGTCGTCCCCGTTGACGTGGAAGATCGGCGCCTGGATCATCCTGGCGACGTCCGTGGCGTACACCGAGGACCGTGAACTGGCCGGGCTGGTGGTGAAACCGACCTGGTTGTTGACCACGATGTGGACGGTGCCGCCGGTGCGGTAGCCGCGGAGCTGCGACAGGTGCAGCGTCTCGGCGACCACGCCCTGGCCGGCGAACGCCGCGTCACCGTGCACGAGCACGGGCAGGACGGTGAAGCCCTCCTCGCCGCGCTCCAGGAGGTCCTGCTTGGCGCGGACGACGCCCTCCAGGACGGGGTCCACCGCCTCCAGGTGCGACGGGTTGGCCACCACCGAAGCGGTGATCTTGGTGCCGTCGGGGGCGACGAAGTCGCCGGTGGCGCCGAGGTGGTACTTCACGTCACCGGAGCCGTGCGCGCTGCGCGGGTCGATGTTGCCCTCGAACTCGCCGAACACCTGGGCGTAGGACTTGCCCACGATGTTGGCCAGCACGTTGAGGCGGCCGCGGTGCGCCATGCCGATGACGACCTCGTCGAGGCTCTCGGCCGAGGCCGCGCTGATCACCGAGTCGAGCAGCGGGATCAGCGACTCGCCGCCCTCGAGCGAGAACCGCTTCTGGCCGACGTACTTGGTCTGCAGGAAGGTCTCGAACGCCTCGGCGGTGTTGAGCCTGCGCAGGATGTGCAGCTGCTCGTCGCGGCCGGGCTTGGCGTGCGGCTTCTCGATCCGCGCCTGGATCCAGGCCCGCTCCTCGGGGTCCTGGATGTGCATGTACTCGATGCCGACGGTGCGGCAGTACGTGTCGCGCAGCACGCCCAGGATGTCGCGCAGCTTCATCAGCGGCTTGCCGCCGAAGCCGCCGGTGGCGAACTCGCGCTCCAGGTCCCACAGCGTCAGGCCGTGCGACTTGATGTCGAGGTCGGGGTGCTTGCGCTGGCGGTACTCCAGCGGGTCGGTGGCCGCCATGAGGTGACCGCGGACCCGGTACGCGTGGATGAGCTCCAGGACGCGGGCGGACTTGGCCACGTCGTCGTCGTGCGTGGCGGAGATGTCCTGGACCCAGCGGACCGGCTCGTACGGGATCTGCAGCGACTCGAAGATGTCGTCGTAGAAGCCGTCGGCGCCCAGCAGGAGCTGGTGGACCCGGCGCAGGAAGTCGCCCGACTGCGCGCCCTGGATGATCCGGTGGTCATACGTCGAGGTGAGCGTCATGACCTTGCTGATCGCGAGGCGGCAGAGCGTGTCGACCGAGGCGCCCTGGTACTCCGCGGGGTACTCCATCGCGCCGACGCCGATGATCGTGCCCTGGCCGGGCATCAGGCGGGGTACGGAGTGGACGGTCCCGATCGTGCCGGGGTTCGTCAGGGAGATCGTCGTGCCCTGGAAGTCGTCGACGCCCAGCTTGCCGGCGCGCGCCTTCCGGACGATCTCCTCGTACGCGACCCAGAACTGGCGGAAGTCGAGCGTCTCGGCCGCCTTGATCGACGGCACGAGCAGCTGACGGGTGCCGTCGGCCTTCTGCACGTCGATGGCCAGGCCCAGCCCCACATGCTCGGGCTTGACCAGGACCGGCTTGCCGTCCACCTCGCTGTAGGAGTGGTTCATCTCCGGCATGGCCTTCAGCGCCTGGACGACCGCGAAGCCGATCAGGTGGGTGAAGGAGATCTTGCCGCCACGCCCGCGCAGGAGGTGGTTGTTGATCACAATGCGGTTGTCGATCAGCAGCTTCGCCGGGACGGCGCGCACGCTCGTCGCGGTCGGCACCGCGAGCGAGGCCTCCATGTTGAGTGCCGTGCGGGCGGCGGCGCCGCGCATCTTCTCCTCGACCGCTCCGGCCGGGATCGGCGCGGGGGCGGCCTTCTTCTCCGCCTTCTCCGGCTTCGCGACCGGTGCAGCCGGTGTGGCGGGCGCCTGCGTCACGGGGGAGGGCGGAGAG
>NZ_JADDIL010000132.1:0-12775 GCF_020826795.1 Microtetraspora sp. AC03309
GAGCGCACACCATCCCGAGATGAGCGGAATGCGGTCCGAGATGACCAGCCATCGACCGTAGGTGAACGAGCGGCCGCATGGGATCGGCGGAGATCAGCCCAAGGTGAGCCGAGCGCGGCACGGGACCAGCCGAGCGCGGCGCGGGATGAGCCAGGTCCGGCACAGGGCGAACGGGTCTCTGATTGGGCGACGCCCGCAGGGCTGATCTCAGGCCGGAGAATGCCCGGACTGCTGCTCGCCACTGGGCAGTTCCTGCCCGTCTCCGATGTGCATCGCCTGGCCAACACCTCCACTCTCACCCGCCTGGTCATGAACGCCGACGGCGAGGTCCTCGACATGGGCCGCAAAGTCCGGCGCGCAACAGCCCCGCAACGCAGGGCCATCCTCAGCCGCTACACCACCTGCATGGTCGACGGCTGCCACCTACCCGCCCACCTCTGCCAGATCGACCACATCGACAACTGGAGCGACGGCGGCGCCACCGACCTGGACAAACTCGGCCCCACCTGCCAATTCCACAACCGCGACCGCTACCGAAACCCCCACCGCTACCGGCTCTATCGGGCCGGCAAAGACCGCTGGGCCTTCACCTACACCGGCCCCCGCACCAGCAGGAGCACGAAGCAAGCATGCTGATCGCAGCCCCGGAATCCGGGTCCGCAAGCGCCCTGGAACTCAAGAGGGGACGCGATCGACAAGAGTCTCCCGAAGGCTCTGAATCTCGGCGCGGAGGGCCGCCACCTCACTCAGCACGGCGTGATCCTCCTTGCGTTCCTCCCTGTTCTCTTCTTCCATGGCGCTGACCACGACGGCAATGAAGAGATTGAGGACGACAAAGGTACAGATGAGCACAAAAACCACGAAGTACAGCCAGGCCGACGAGTACATGTCCATCAGCGGCCGGGCGATATCCGACCAGGCGTCCCCCGTCATCACCTGGAACAGCGAGAAGAGTGACTTCGGCAGGTCACCGAAGTACTCGGGCGCGGCGGCGCCGTACAACTTGGTGCCCATGACGGCGGCCACGTAGAGCACGAGCCCGAGCAGGATCACAATCGACGCCATCCCGGGCACGGCGTTGAGCAACGCCGAGACTACCCGCCGAAGAGACGGGACTACGGAGATCAGCCGGAGCGTCCGCAGTACGCGCAATGCCCGCAACACCGACAAACCACTCGCCGTCGGCAGGAACGAGATCCCGATGATGACCGCGTCGAAGACGTTCCAGGGGTCGCGCAGGAAGCGCAAGCGGTACACATACGCCTTGGCGAACAACTCCGCCACGAAGACATACAGCGCGACGTGATCCACCACGTGCAGCATGCCGCCGTAGCGGGCCACGGCGGACGGCGAGGTCTCGACTCCGAGCGTCGCCGCGTTGATGAGGATGACCCCGATGATCGCCTGCTGGAACCGCCGTGACTCGATGAATTGGCGGACGCGCTCACGCACACATGCTCCTGGGGGGTACGACACGAGATCGCCCGAGAGCATAACGGACATGGACAGTCAGGGTGATCGACATGTCCATATGTATGGCATCGCCCCGATGAAGGGGCAGGTCGGCTGTGTGGAGCGGTCCAGAGCCGCCCCCTCCCCCCACCCCACGTAAGGCGCAGTGCCCGTGGCATGCACAGCGCTACGGCAAAGCGCCGTGCCCATGGCAAAGCACAGTGCCCATGGCAAAGCACAGTGCCCACCGGGAAGGCGCCACAGAAAGACCGCCACCCTCGGCAAGAGCCGGCGCCCATAGAAGACGCCACAGGAAAGGTCGCCGCCTACCGTTCCGGATGCCTCATGGTGAGAGCCCGCCGCCCGCAGCACCATCACGGTCGCACAACACCATCACGGCCCCGCGGTGCGACCTCGGCCCGACCCGTGCCACCGCTCCCTTGTATGGGGCCTCGGCTTCGCAGGGAGATCTCGGCCCGATGGCGCCGCCACTACGCGACGCGGCGCGTCGGCCCGGCGACAGAACGGCCGTCACCGGGCCGACCCACGGTCAGGTCACCGGGAGTAGTGCTCGACGACGAGTTGCTCGTCCACCGGGACCACTACCTGCTCGCGCAGGGGGCGGGAGACCAGAGTGAAGCGCAGCTCCTTGTGGTCGACGGAAAGGTAGGCCGGGAGCCGCTCATCGGCGTAGATGCCCTCGGAGGCCGCCACGAATGGCTGCATGGCTCGCGACCTGGCCCGGATCCCGACCACCTGGCCAGGCTTGACCAGATAGCTGGGAATGTCGACCTTGCGACCGTCCACGGTGATGTGGCCGTGGTTGATGTACTGCCGGGCGGCGTAGATCGACGGCGCGAATCCCGACCGCAGCACGAGCGACGCCAGCCGGGTCTCCAGGATGACGACCAGTTCCTCCCCGGAACGCCCCGGACGGCGTAGTGCGAGATCCCAGTAGCGGCGGAGCTGCTTCTCGGACACGTCGTAGTACCAGCGCAGCTTCTGCTTCTCCAGCAGGCGGACGCCGTAGTCGCCGACGTTGCGGCGGTTCGTCTTTCGTCCGTGTTCTCCCGGCGGATACGGGCGGGCCTCGAAGTACTTGACCGCCTTTCGGGTCAGCGGGACACCCGCCCTGCGTGAAAGCCGCACCTTGGGACCTGTGTAGCGCACGTTCACCTTCCTGTGGTTAGGTAAGCCTAATTAAGGCAAGCCTAACCTTAGCGAAGGAGGGTCATGCACCCCGTGGAAGCTCCCCCGATCGCGGAGCGGATCCGCACGCTCGCCGCCACCGCCGCGCCGACGCACATCTCCGTCGCCGGAGCCCCCTTCTCGGGCGCCGCGCGCGGTGGTGTGGACGCGGCGGGCCGCCCCGTGCTCCTCATCAAGCCCGGCGAGGCCCTGTACGGCGCGGCCGAGGACGAGATCGTGGTGACCGTGGACCTGGTGGCGACCCGCGACACAGGCGAGAAGGAGCGACCACGCGGTCTGCTCAAGATCCAGGGCTGGGTGCAGGCCGTACCCGACGAAGAGGTCAGGATGGCGGCGGTGGCGATCGCGGAGCGGTGCCCCGACAGCGACCTCTTCGCGGCGGTGGACGCTGCCGAAGGGCACCTTCGACCTTCGTCATCAGGTGGCGGCCCGACCCCCCGCCTGCTTCGTGTGGATGTCGCCCAGGTCGTCTATCTGACTGGGCAGGAGTCGGGGGTGCTCGACGCGGAGAACTATCTCGACGCGTCCCCGGATCCGTTTCTCGACGCGGCCGAGCGGATCGTGCTCCATGTGAACGCCTGGCACCGCGGTCAGCTCGCGCTGGCGATCGGCCACCTGCTCGGGGAGCCGGCCGGGTCCGACGTGTGGCTGTGGGAGCTGGACCGCTATGGGGCGACGGTGTGGTCGGGCCCGGACCGCCTGATCCGGTTGCCCTGGCCCTCCCCCGCGACCAGCGCGGCCGAGCTCGAACACGCCCTGAGCTGCGTCATGTGCCCACGCCAGTCGTAACAGGAACTGGCGGGGCGAGAGAACTGGCGGGGCGGGGGAACTACGGAGCGCGCGTTCCGTCGATCGCTTCGGGCGACAGGACGCGGTCGATGACCATGAGTGCGCAGCCGGTGATGCCCGCACCGGGACCGAGCCGGCTGCCCTCGATGCGCAGGCTGCGGGTGGCGAGCTGGGTGGACCGCCGGTAGACGATCTCGCGGACACCCGACACCAACGGCTGGAACATCTCGGCCACGTCTCCGCCCAGGACGACCACGGCAGGGTTGAGCAGGTTCACGGCGGTGGCGATGACCTCGCCGAGCCTGCGCCCGGCCTGCCGTACGACGGCCATGGTCTCGGCGTCGCCCGCGCGGACGAGCGCGGTCACGTCGGCGAGCGACGACACGTCGCGCCCCTTGTCCCGAAGCTCCCGCAGGATGGCGGTGCCACTGGCCACCGAGTCGACGCAGTCGAGGTTGCCGCAACGACAGAGCACTCCCCCGCCGTCCCGGACCGGAATATGGCCGATCTCACCCGCCGCGCCGAGCGCGCCGCGCAGGATGTCGCCACCGGAGATCACCCCGGCGCCGATGCGGGTGGAGACCTTCACGAACAGCAGGTCGTCGAGCTCCGAGGCGTACGCCATGCGGTGCTCGCCCATGGCGATGACGTTCACGTCGTTGTCGACCAGGACGGGGACGGGGAACCTGCTCGCGATGATCGGCGGGATCACCACGCCGGTCCAGCTCGCCATGACGCGTGCGCTCTCAGTACGCCCGGCGGCGAACTCCACGGTCGCGGGGACACCCAGGCCGACGCCGACGACGCCGCCCCTGCCGTCCAGCAGCTTCTCCCATGTGTCCATGACCAGGGGCAGCACCACGTCGGGGCCTTCCTCGACGTCGATCTCGAGGTCGGTGCGCGCCAGGGGCTCCCCCGCCAGGTCACAGATCGCGATCTGGGTACGGCCAGCGCCGAGCGAGGCGACCAGGACCACGCCTCCGGCGGCGTTGAAGCGGAGTCTGACGGGCGGGCGGCCTCCGGTGGACGGCCCTTCGGCGTCCTCGACGATGAGGCCGCGTTGCAGCAGTTCGGCGACCCGGTGTGCCACCGCGGGACGGGACAGCCCGGTCACGCGGCCGAGCTCGGCACGGGTCACCGCCTCCCCGCTCCGAATGAGCTGGAGGACTTCACCGGTAGTAGCAAGTCGTGACATCGTGCAAAAGTGAAGCATATCTAGGCACCGAAGTACAACGACTTATTCATCTCAAGTTACAAAACTCGGTTGATGTTGTGCAGAACTTCCGGATAGTGTCCCACTTGTCCCCGTTTAGTCCCTGCAGGAGCAACAGCCCCAGATGTCTGTGTCCCCCCGCAATCCCCTCGCGGCGTCGGAGATCGGCGCACCCATGGGCGATCTCGCGCCATCAACCGTGACCTCCACGCCCCAGCGGCACGCGGCCGATCTGATCGTGTTCGGCGGCACCGGCGACCTGTCCATGCGGAAACTCATCCCCGCGCTCTATCACTGCGACCGTGACGGCCGGCTGGCCGACGAGACGCGCATCATCGCCATGTCGCGCGGCGGCCTCACCGACGCCGACTTCCGCGGCAAGGTCGACGCCGAGGTGCGCCCTGCCCTGCACGGGGACGACGACGAGGGCTGGCAGCGCTTCCTGCGCAGGCTGCACCACGTGTCGCTCGACGTCGGCAGCTCCGACCGCGGCGGGTGGAGCGCCCTGACCCACCTGCTCGCCGGCTACGAGGACCGCGACCGCGTCTTCTACCTGGCCAGCCCGCCGATGACGTTCGGGCCGTTCTGCCGCGAGGCGCACGAGGCCGGGCTGGTCACGCCGCGGTCCCGGGTCGTCCTGGAGAAGCCGCTCGGCCGCGACCTGGTCAGCGCCCAGGCGATCAACGACGAGGTCGGTGAGATCTTCGACGAGCGGCAGATCTTCCGTATCGACCACTACCTCGGCAAGGAGACGGTCCAGAACCTCCTCGTGCTCCGGTTCGCCAACGCCTTCCTGGAGCCGGTCTGGAACTCGCTCTGGATCGACCACGTCCAGATCACCGTCGCCGAGACCGTCGGCACGCCGGGCCGCCGTGGCTACTACGACCACGCGGGAGCGCTGCGCGACATGGTGCAGAACCACCTGCTCCAACTTCTCTGCCTGGTCGCGATGGAGCCGCCGTCCCGCAACGACCGCGAGTCCATCCGTGACGAGAAGGTGAAGGTGCTGCAGTCACTGCGCCCGATCGTCGGCTCCGAAGTGGACCGCTTCGCCGTACGCGGCCAGTACACGGCGGGCGAGGGCGTTCCCGGTTATCTGGACGAGCCCGCCAGCACTCCGACCACCGACATCTCGCACCGGGTGGAGACCTACGCGGCGATCCGCGCCGAGGTGAAGAACTGGCGCTGGGCCGGCGTGCCGTTCTATCTGCGCACCGGGAAGCGGCTGCCGGACCGGCGGTCGGAGATAGTGATCCAGTTCAAGGACGTCCCGCACGCGATCTTCCCGGGCGCCGCGCCGAACCGGCTCGTCCTCCGGCTCCAGCCCAGCGAGGGCATCCACCTGCTCCTCATGGCGAAGGAACCGGGCGCGGGCGAGATCACCCTCCGCCCGGTACCGCTCAGCCTGAGCTTCGCCGAGACCTTCCAGAGCCGGGTGCCCGACGCGTACGAGCGGCTGCTCATGGACGTGCTGGCCGGCAACCCGACCCTGTTCATGCGCCGTGACGAGGTCGAGGCCGCCTGGCGGTGGATCGACCCGATCATCGAGAACTGGGAGGGCTCCGAGTCCCTGCCCGAGCCGTACCCCGCGGGAACGGCAGGACCGGCCGGCGCCCACGAACTGCTGGCCCGCAGCGGCCGGACCTGGCACGAGGAGGAGCTGTGAACGCGCGCGCGATCGACCCTGTCGTCTCGGCGGTCACCGAGAGGATCCGCGAGCGCAGCCGCGACGGCCGCGCCGCCTACCTGGAGCGGATCGCCGCGGCCGGACGGGAGTTGCGCGAGCGCGGCCCGGCGCGCGGCCGGCTCGCCTGCGCCAACCTCGCGCACGGCTTCGCCGCCGCCGGCCCGGAGGAGAAGGGCGACCTGCGCGGTACGGCGAAGCCGGGCGTGGCCATCGTGACGTCGTACAACGACATGTTGTCCGCGCACCAGCCGTACGAGACCTATCCCCCCGAGCTGAAGCGGGCGGTCCGCGCGGCGGGCGGCGTGGCGCAGGTCGCGGGCGGCGTGCCCGCCATGTGCGACGGCATCACGCAGGGCCGGGCCGGGATGGAGCTGTCGCTCTACAGCCGTGACGTGATCGCCATGGCGACCGCGATCGCGCTGTCGCACGACATGTTCGACGCGTCGCTGCTGCTCGGCGTCTGCGACAAGATCGTGCCGGGCCTGTTCATCGGAGCGCTGCACTTCGGGCACCTGCCCGCGATCTTCGTGCCCGCGGGGCCGATGACCTCGGGTCTGCCCAACAAGGTCAAGGCACGGACGCGCCAGGAGTTCGCCGAGGGCAAGATCACCCGGCTGGAGATGCTCGACGCCGAGGCGAAGTCGTACCACTCGCCGGGTACCTGCACGTTCTACGGCACGGCGAACTCCAACCAGCTGCTCGTCGAGGTGATGGGCCTCCACCTGCCCGGCGCGACGTTCGTCAACCCGCACACCGAGCTTCGGCACGCGCTGACCGAGGCCGCCGCCCGCCGCGCGGTGGAGATCACGCCGCACGGCGACGAGTACACCCCGCTGGGCGAGGTGGTCGACGAGAAGGCGATCGTCAACGCGGCCGTGGCGCTGCTGGCCTCGGGCGGCTCGACCAACCACACGCTGCACCTGGTCGCCATGGCGGCCGCCGCCGGGATCACGCTGACCTGGGACGACCTCGCGGACCTGTCCAAGGCCGTTCCGCTGCTGACCCGGATGTACCCCAACGGGCAGGCGGACGTGAACCACTTCCAGGCGGCCGGCGGCATGGCCGTGTTCATCGGCGGGCTGCTCGACGCGGGGCTGCTCCACGACGACGTGCTCACCGTCGCGGGCCGCGGCCTCGACCTGTACCGCTCGGCTCCCGCGCTCAAGGAGGGGACGCTGGTCTGGGAGGAGCACCCCGGGAACAGCGGCGACCTGGACGTGCTGCGCCCCGTCGGCGAGCCGTTCTCGCCCGACGGCGGCATCCACATGCTGGACGGAAATCTCGGCCGCGCCGTCTCCAAGGTGTCGGCGGTCAAGCCCGAGCACCTCGTCATCGAGGCCCCGGCCCGGGTGTTCGACGACCAGCTCGACCTGCTGCGCGCGTTCGAGGCGGGCGAGCTCGACGGCGAGGACTTCGTCGCGGTCGTCCGCTACCAGGGGCCGAGCGCCAACGGCATGCCGGAGCTGCACAAGCTCACACCTCCGCTGGCGGTCCTGCTGGACCGTGGCCAGAAGGTCGCGATCGTGACCGACGGCCGCATGTCGGGCGCCTCCGGCAAGGTGCCCGCGGCGATCCATCTGTCCCCGGAGGCGGCTCGCGGAGGGCCGATCGCCCTTGTCCGCGACGGCGACGTGATCCGGCTGGACTCGACCGCCGGAACGCTGTCCGTCCTCGCCGACCTGTCCGGCCGCGCACCCGACGGCGCCCCGCTCACCGACGCCCAGTGGGCCGGGACGGGCCGGGAGCTGTTCCACGCGTTCCGCCGTACGGTCGGACCCGCCGAGCGCGGCGCGAGCGTCTTCGGCGGGTCCGGGGACGGGGGGCGCGGGTGACGCCTCCGTGGCTGGTCGCCGACATCGGCGGCACCAACGCGCGGTTCGGACTGGTCACCCGGCCGGGAGGGAACCCGGAATCGGTCGCGGTACTGGAAGTCGCACAACATCAGGGCCTGCCGGATGCCGTAGCCGCCTATCTCGATCAGCATGGGGGCGGAGTGCGGCCGGAGGCCGCGTGCCTGGCGATCGCCGGGCCCGTGCAGGACGACCGGTACCAGCTGACCAACGCGGGCTGGTCGGGCACGGTGGCCGAGCTGGGCATCCCGTACGTCGGGCTGCTCAACGACTTCGAGGCGCTGGCGATCTCGCTGCCGCACCTGGCGGGGGACGATCTCGTGTCCCTGGGCGGACCGGCTCCCCTGGACGGCGCCGTACGCAAGGTGCGTGCCGTGCTGGGACCGGGCACCGGCCTCGGGGTCGCGGGCCTGGTCCCCTCCGACTGCGGCTGGATCCCGGTGCCCGGTGAGGGCGGTCACGTGGCGGTCCCGGCCGTGTCCGACCTGGAGATCGAGATCGTGCGGGCGCTGCGCGCCGACGGCCTGCCGTACGTGGACGCGGAGCACCTCCTGTCCGGCACGGGGCTGCCCCGGCTGCGTCGCGGCCTGGCGCTGGTCCGCGGCGCCTCGCCCGAGGCGATCACGCCGATGACGGCGTCCGAGATCGTCGCGTCCGGCGACCCCCTCGCGGTGGAGACCATCGACGTCTTCCTCGCCCTCCTCGGCGGGTTCGCCGGGAACGTGGCGCTCACCCTGGGCGCGCGGGGCGGGGTCTACCTCGGCGGCGGCGTGCTGCCGAGGATCGCCGGCCGCGCCCGTGACAGCGCGTTCCGCGCGCGGTTCGAGATGACGGCGTCGGCCCTGTCCGGCTACGTCTCCGCCATCGCCACGTCGCTGATCGTCGCGGAGCAACCCGCCCTGACCGGTGCCGCCGCCTGGCTCACCCAGAGGGCAAGTAATGTTGAGCTGGTATGACCAAGTATCGGTGCGAATGTTACCTTCGCGCCTGGAGGAATCAATGAGTCTGCTCGACCTTGCGCCCGTCGTTCCGGTCGTCGTCCTGGACGACGCCGAGACCGCGGTGCCGCTGGCCCGCGCGCTCGTCGCGGGCGGCCTTCCGGTCATCGAGGTCACCCTGCGCACGGACGCCGCCCTCGACGCCATCAGGCGGATCGCGGACGAGGTACCCGACGCGGTCGTCGGCGCGGGCACGATCCGCTCCGCCGCCGACATCACGGCCGCCGTCGCGGCCGGCTCGCGATTCCTCGTCTCGCCGGGGACCACGCCGTCCCTCGTGGACGCCCTGCTGGACGGCGGCGTGCCGTTCCTGCCCGGCGCGGCGACCGCGTCGGAGGCCATGGCGCTGCGCGAGCGCGGCATCACCGAGATGAAGTTCTTCCCGGCCGAGGCCGCGGGCGGCATCCCCTATCTCACGTCGCTGTCCGGCCCGCTCCCCGACGTGCGGTTCTGCCCCACCGGAGGGATCAAGCTCGCGACCGCCCCCGCCTACCTCGCGCTGCCGAACGTCGGGTGCGTCGGCGGCACCTGGCTGACCCCGGCCGACGCACTGGCCGCCGGGGACTACGCCCGTATCGAGAAGCTGGCCCTGGAGGCGTCCTCCCTGCGCTGAGAGACCCCGACCAGATCCCTGCGGACCTGGCCCATCCAGACCTCGTCAGCCGAGCCATCCTCCCTCGGCGGAGCTGACGGCCATGGTCGTGACCGCGACCCGGTGAACGCGATCATGGAACTCCGGGCTCGTGACCTCCTCACCCGTTGGTCACGAGCCCACTTTTCTGCCCGGAGTCCGCTCGCTCGAGAAGCGCGGCGAGGGTGATGGGATCCTCGTGGGTGCCGGTGCTCGTGCACGCGTGCGCTCCGGCGAGACCGCCCAGCCGTACGCACTCCTCCAGCGGGAGGCCCCGCAGCCGCCCGTAGAGCACGCCGGACACGAACGCGTCGCCGGCGCCGTTGCTGTCGGCCACGGGTCCGGGCAGCGGCTGGGCCGGGAAGTGCCGGACGCTCTCCTCACCCGAGGAAAGGACGTGGCAGCCGTCGGCGCCGTCCGTACAGATGACGAGCGAGGCCCGGCCCTTGGCGGCGATGGCGCGCATGACCTCGTCCCTGCGGTCGCCGAGCGCGGTCGCGGACATGAAGACCACGTCCGAGGCGTAGGCGAAGTCCTCGTGGTACGGGTTCACCCCGTCCCAGTCGTGCAGGTCGGTGGAGATCGTCACGCCGTCCGGGATGTCGGGGTAGACGTGCCGGCAGAAGTCGGTGATGGAGACGTGCACGTGCCGGGCCGTACGCAGGGCGGGCAGGTAGAGGTCGCGGGGTAGGCGGGCTCCGGGCGCGGAGCGCGGGTCGTGCAGCGAGAGGCGGCGGCCGTCGGGGCCGACGAGCAGGATGCTGCGGCTCGTGCCCGCCTCGGACGGGGCCCAGGCGAGGTCGACGCCGCGCCCGCCGAGATGGTCGCGGATCAGCCGCCCCTGGGGGTCCTCGCCGATCAGGTCGACCAGCGTCACCCGCAAGCCGAGCGCGTGGCAGCCGAGGGCGACCCCGGAGCCCGTGTTGCCGATCCGGTCGATCACCGGCGGCACGTGGTAGGTGTCCCGGTACGGCAGGGGCAACTCGGGCACGTACACCGTCGTGTCCACCCCCGTCCCGCCCAGGACGACCACGTCATGTTCGATGTCTCGCGGCGTCACGCCGCCTCCCTCAAGGGTGTCTGTGACCGCACGGGTGTTTCCTGACCGCGCGGGAACGCGGGAATCAGCGGGGATCAGCGGTTGACCAGGGGCCCCGAGCTGGTGGAGCCGCGGACGACGAGTTCTGGCTGGTAGACGAGCTCCAGGTGCTTGGCGGGCGTTCCGCCGATCTCCTCGATCAGGGTCTCCACGGCGGCGGCGGCCATCGCGCCGATCGGCTTGCGCACGGTGGTCAGCGGCGGGTCGGTGAAGGCCATCAGCGGCGAGTCGTCGAACCCGACCACCGAGACGTCGCCGGGAACGGACAGGTCACGCTCCCGGGCGGCGCGGATGGCCCCGAGGGCCATCAGGTCGCTCGCGCAGACGATGCCGGTGCAGCCGCGCTCGATCAGCGCCGACGCGGCGGCCTGCCCGCCCTCGACCGAGAACAGCGAGTGCTGGATCAGGTGGTCGACGTCGTCGAGGCCGAGAAGCTGCGCCATCGCCTGCCGGAAGCCCTCGATCTTGCGGATCACCGGGACGAAGCGCCGCTGGCCGAGGGCGAGCCCGATCCGCTCGTGGCCGAGATCGACCAGGTGCTGTACGGCGAGGCGGGCCGCGAGCCGGTCGTCCGGCGAGATGAAGGGCGCGTCGATGTTCCCGTTGTAGCCGTCCACGAGCACGATCGGCAGGCCGCGGTCGGTGAGCCGCGTGTAGCGGTCCATCCTGGCCGTGGTGTCGGCGTGGAGACCCGAGACGAACACGATGCCCGAGACGCCGCGGTCGAGCAGCATCTCGGTGAACTCGTCCTCGGGCGCGCCGCCGGGCTCCTGCGTGCACAGGATCGGGGTGAACCCGTGCTGGGTCAGGGCCTTCTCCACCGCCTGGGCGAACGCGGGGAAGATGGGGTTGCCCAGCTCGGGGATCACCAGGCCGATCAGACCGTTGCTGCGCTGGCGGAGCCGCTGGGGGCGCTCGTACCCCACGAGGTCGAGCGCCGTCAGCACGGCCTGCCTGGTCGCCGAGGCGACCCCCGCCTTGCCGTTGAGCACCCGGCTCACCGTCGCTTCGCTGACACCTGCCTGAGCCGCGATGTCGGCGAGCCGCGCGTTGGTCATGGGCACAACTTTAGACATTGTTGAGGGCCCACCAGGTGGTGGAATCGGGAGCCAGCCGGATCAGATCCCCGGATTCCATGGGATCGGCGCTCGCCAGGAGCAGCCCGGCCCGGTCGGACGGGCGTTCCATCTCGACCCAGTCCGGTGTCATGTTGATCAGGCAGGCGAAGCCGCCGTCACGGGCGAACGCGAGGGTTCCGGCCGGGGACTCCAGCCAGCGGATCTCGCCGTCGCCGAGCCCCGGGTGCTCGCGCCGGATCCGCAGCGCCGCGCGGTAGAGGCTGAGCGTGGAGGCCGTGTCCCGCAGCTGCGTCTCGACGCTGAGGCCACGCCAGGCCGGGGGCACGGGCAGCCAGCTTTCGTAGATGCCGGGAGGGGCGAAGCCGAACGGGGGCTCCTCCGTCGCCGTCCACGGCATCGGCACGCGGCAGCCGTCCCGGCCGCTGTCGGGGTCGCGCAGCCGCTGCGGGTCCTGGAGGTACTCCTCCGGCAGGTCGAGCACCTCGGGGAGCCCGAGCTCCTCGCCCTGGTAGAGGTAGGCCGAGCCGGGCAGCGCGAGCATGAGCAGGGTGGCCGCCCGCGCGCGGCGCAGACCGAGCTCGCCGTCGCCGTACCGGGTGACGTGCCGCTTGACGTCGTGGTTGGACAACACCCAGGTGGAGGGGGCGCCGACGAGCGACACGGTCTCCATGGACACGGTGATCACGTCGCGGAAGCCGGCCGCGTCCCATGGGGTGGTCAGGAAGTGGAAGTTGAACGCCTGGTGCAGCTCGTCCGGCCGTACGTAGT